>UQXS01000024.1 GCA_900545125.1 uncultured Ruminococcus sp. | reverse complement strand
TAGACGGCAGACTGATTCTGCCGGAATCTGTGAAGGTGCTGAAAATGGCAGGAAATAAGGCAACAACTGGTGGTACAACTACGGGCTAATCGGAGGTCAGTCATGAATTTAATTTCACTGCCCGAAACAAAAAATTATCTCCGTATTGACCACTGTGAGGATGACAAGCTCATCCTCACTCTGATCGATACCGCACAGCGGCTTGTAATGGATGTTGGCAGAATGGATGAAAAGCAGTTAGCTGAGAATGAGGAAACTTCCCGGCAGGCAATGCTGTACACGGTTTCTTATCTTTATGAGAACCGCAATACAGCGGATTATCACGCATTAACACTTACACTCCGGTCACTGCTTTTCGCACAGAGAGAAGGTGTTGTGTGATGGAAATCGGGAGATTAAATCAGCGGATCGCCTTTCTGGAGCATCGCACCAAAATTGACAGCATCGGCAATCACAAGGCTCAGTGGGACGAAGTGTTTTCCTGCTGGGCTGCCGTTTCTGTGAAAAGTTCTAAGGAGACAACTGAGGCTGGCGTGACAGAGGAAGTGCTGTCGCTGGAATTTACGGTCAGGCAGACTCCCGATACCATGCGTGTAAATCTGACTACGCATAAGATCTCATTCCGAGGGCTGACCTACAATATCGACAGTATTTTGCCGAATTATAAATCACTCGACTATATGAAGATTACTGCCGGAACAAGGAAAGCCGGTGATTGTGATGGCTTCTGTTGACGATTTAGCAGACCTTGTCATGGATGGTCTGCGTGAATATTCCGAGCTTGCCGATGATGCTATGAAAAAAGCAGTCCGCAAGACTGCCAATTCTGTCAAGAAAGAGATTTCTGAAAATGCTCCGAAAGATACAGGAGCATATGCAAAAAGCTGGGCGACTAAAAAAGTCACGGAGAATAGCCACTCTTTGGAAATGGTAGTCCATTCCAAGAACAGATATCAGATTGCGCACCTTTTAGAAAAAGGTCATGGTGCGATGCGTTCCTAATTGAAAAGATTAGGCACTAATAAAAGAACGCAGAGTTCTTGTTAGGAGAACTGATAATCTGAAAAGTGGAATGAAGGAGTAACGTCCTGAAACGCTTTCCCTGATACTCCGATTAGCGTTTGTATTTGTAGTATAATATGAATGTTAAAAGCTCGGTAAAGTCGACTGAGAGATACCGTAACTTGTGCAAACAGAACGAAAGCTGCCCGGAGGCGGATAGTGTATCCCATAGGTCGGGGGTCTATAAAACAGATATGGTGAGAATGATAGAAATATCTGACGAACTTGCGAAAGTAAGGGTCTATACTTTTGAGGTACAGAAATGTATCTTTGTCTGAGAAAATGGCAGTCAGTGTGGTAAAGTAAAAATCGTGACTATGAAATTCCATATAATGTTACAGGCATTATCAAGCTGACAGGCTCAGAGCAAGCACCTAAAAATGTATGCAGAGATAGGATTATCGGAACGCAGAAATGTTGGAACATTTATTCAAACCTACTACAAGGGAATGTTTTCAGAGAAAGCAGAAATGTATAATCTGAATTTATCCAACGGAGAGTAGTGGCATTATCGATGAAACTCTTGTAATGAGAGTGGAGAAACAGCCACAAGTCAATATATGATTAAAAAGTGATAGGCAATTAATTTCATAGCTTCGAGTATGATTTAGGAGGAAATCCGAGAAAAACAGTCCGAAAGGAGTGTTGCCTATGACAAAACAGAAAAGATTACGCTATCTTGAATATTACAATTTACAAAAATGCTTCGATAATCTGTACGAAAAAAGCAAGCAGGGTGATATTTTCAAAAACCTCACAGAACTGATTTCAAGTGAGGAAAATATACGACTTGCGTACAGAAACATCAAGCGGAATAAAGGCAGTTTTACAGCAGGAACGGACGGTATCACAATAAAAGACACTGAGAAGATTTCTGTTGAAAAATATGTAAAAATAATTCAGAGTAAATTACAATTTTACAGCCCCAAACCTGTAAGACGTGTTGAAATTGAAAAGCAAGGCGGTGGAACAAGACCTCTTGGAATACCGACAATGACAGACCGGATTGTACAGCAATGTATATTACAGGTTTTAGAGCCGATTTGCGAGGCTAAGTTCCACGAACGCAACAACGGTTTCAGACCAAACAGAAGTACCGAAAATGCACTTGCACAATGCTACAGAATGATACAAAAGCAAAATCTGCACTTTGTTGTGGATATAGACATCAAGGGATTTTTCGACAATGTGAATCATTCAAAACTGATACGTCAGATATGGGCAATGGGTATACAGGATAAAAAGCTGATTTGTATAATTAAGCAAATGCTGAAAGCACCTATTATTATGCCTGATGGCACAAAAACTTATCCTACAAGAGGAACACCGCAGGGAGGCATTTTATCGCCGTTACTGTCAAACATCGTTTTAAACGAACTTGACTGGTGGATTACGTCACAATGGGAAAGTATTCCTACAGAAAGAGAATACAAATGCAGTGTGAATAAAAATGGGTCTGTAAGTAAAAGCAGTGTTTTTGCTGCCCTGAGAGGTACAAATCTTAAGGAAATGTATATCGTAAGGTATGCAGATGATTTTAAAATCTTCTGCCGCAAGAAAAGCGATGCCGAAAAAATATTTATCGCAGTCAGAAAATGGCTTAAGGAACGACTGAAACTTGATATAAGCGAAGAAAAATCCAAAGTTGTAAATCTCAGAAAACACTACTCTGAATTTTTAGGATTTAAGATGAAAGCAGTCAAAAAAGGCGGTAAATACGCTGTTAAATCACACATGACAGATAAAGCTGTCAAAAATACAGAAGAAAAACTAAAGAAACAAATTGAGAAAATCCAAAGACCTAAAGATAAAAATCAATCGGTTTATGAAATCGAAAGATATAACCAAATGGTTGAGGGTATTCAGAATTACTACAGATCTGCCACACACATAACAATTGACTGTGCCAATATTCAAAGGAAAATAGCTGTCGCAATGCAAAGCGGACTGAAACATCGGATGAAGAAAAAAGGTACAATAAACAATCCTCACATAAAAGAAAGGTATGGGACAAGCAGACAACTTCGATTTATAGACGGCAGACCACTTGTTCCTATTGGGTATGTGCAAACAAAATTCCCGATGTACAAAAAGAAAAGCATTTGTAAATACACTAAAATCGGGCGTGAGGAACTCCATAAAAACTTACGCTTTGACAACTATGTGCTTACAGTTATGAAACAAATGCTATCAAATTACAAAAATACGGACAGTATAGAGTACACAGATAATCGTATTTCTCTTTATGCCTCACAGTATGGAAAATGTGCAATTTTAGGTACTATACTTGATATTGATGATATTCACTGCCATCACAAACTTCCACGAAAACTGGGCGGTAAGGATAATTATCAGAATTTAGTTATCGTTCATAAAGATATACATACTCTTGTACACGCTGTCAAAGTGGAATGTATCAGCAAATATCTGTCAAAATTCAGTCTGAATGCAAAACAAAAACAAAGATTAAACAGCCTTAGAAAAATGGCTGGTAACGAACCGATATAAATATGTAATCTTAAAGTTTTGAAATCGTTGCAATCGCATAAAAATCATATATTGAGGGAACGCCGTGTGCGGTGAAAGTCGCATGCACGGTGTGGAACGGGGGAAAATCCGAAGATTATTTCAAAGGATTACCTATCGTTATCGAAACGTGGCGGCGGACGAGTTCCCGGCAAACCGCATATCGCTCCTGCGGAAGAAAATGGTGCGGAATTGTTACAGTCATTAATCAGAAAGGAACTGAAATGACCTACGAAGAAATCAACGAGATGATGCTGGAAATGGGGCTGCCTTTCGCCTATCACCACTTTGCCGAAGGTGAAAGCCCGAAGCCTCCATTCCTCATTTTTCTGTCGCCCGGTGAGAATACTTTTTCGGCGGATAACCTGATGTATCACAGCTTTAAGAAGCTGGACATTGAGTTGTACACCGATGAAAAATCACCAGATATAGAGCAGAAAGTGGAAGAGATACTTTTTCAGCACAACATTTATTACACAAAAAACGAAACATGGATAGAGTCTGAAAAACTCTATGAGGTCTTATACGAAATGGAGGTATGAGCATGGCTCTGAAGAAAAACAAGGTGAAATTCGGACTAAATAAAGTCCATTATGCAAAAATCACATCGTGGACGGATGACGGCGTTCCCACATTCGCAACGCCTGTGAGAATCCCCGGTGCGGTTTCGCTGTCCATCGATGCAGAGGGCGAAGCAGAGAATTTTTTTGCTGATAACGGCGTTTATTATGTTATCAATAACAATGCTGGATATACAGGTGAATTGGAAATCGCCCTTGTTACGACGGATTTTGCTACCGAAATTCTCGGCGAAAAGCTGGATAATAACGGCGTTCTCGTGGAAAGAAACGATGCTGAACTGGCAGAGTTCGCACTTTTGTTCGAGTTCGAGGGCGACAAGAATAAGATCCGCCATGTACTGTATCGCTGCTCTGCAAGCCGTCCTGCAACGGAGAGTGCTACCACCGAGGATGAAACAGAGGTAAAAACAGAAACGCTGTCAATTAAGGCAACGACTCTTCCTGATGGTCTGGTCAAGTCCAAAACCTGTGAAAATACGGATGAAACGACCTATAACAACTGGTACAAGAATGTGTATATTCCTGTGACTACAGCGGCTGCTAAATCCGCGGCTTCCACCAAATCGGCATCGTAAAGGAGAATTTTATGGCTATCAAGAAAAATATTACTATTGACGGAATCGAAGTCCCTTTCAAGGCGAGTGCGGCAGTGCCTCGCCTTTATCGTTTGAAGTTTTCCCGTGATATCTACAAGGACTTTGCATCGTTGAAGAAGAATGTCAAGGAAAACGATGAGGGCGAATCAACGCTGGATATTGAGAGCCTTGAGGTTTTTGAAAATGTCTCATATATCATGGCGAAACACGCTGATCCTGATAATGTGCCGGATAATCCCGATGATTTTCTGGAACAGTTTAATACGTTCTCAATTTATGAGATTCTTCCTCAGTTAATTGAACTCTGGGGACTGAATACGGCAACACAGGTCAAGTCTAAAAAAAACATCGCCAGACTGACAGAGAAATGACAACTCCACTCTTTCTGCTTCGGTGCGTGGAATTGGGTATTTCGCTTTCAGAACTCGATTTGCTGACGATCGGAATCGTGAATGATATGTTCACCGAGCGTGATAATGATGAATACGATTATCCGATTAAAGCGGATCAGGCTGCAATGGATGCATTTTAACACCGAAAATCCCGCTTTTTACGGCGGGATTCTCATATCATTCATTTTCCTCTTCGGCAGTTTTCTGAATCAATTCATCAGGCGTAAGAACGGGAACAACCGATTTTGAATAATCCTTTGTGTTCCTTGTCACGATGGCATCCATCTGTGTGCGAAGTGCAGTTTCGATCATAACAGCATCTTCATAATCGGATACCTCTGATGAAAGTGCGTATTTGCAGTCTGTTCCTGCTGTATCTGCAAGGTCAAACAGTTTGAATAAGCGGCTAAGAATGTCTCTTGTTGCTTTGTCATTATGCGTAAGACGATGTGTCAGATAGTAAATGTCAGTAACAGATTTTGCTGTGATAAAACCATCGAACTTTCTGTTGGCAGCCAGCAGGAAGATTTCTTGTGCATTTTTATTGAACGGTTCACGATTTTGTAGTGCGTCAATGATGATGCAGGTATCAATTAAAATTCTCATATGCTGTTTCTTCTTTCTTCTTGTGCTTCTTCCAATGTCATGCTGTCAGGGATACTTCCGAACAAAGATTTTGCAATATCAACTCTGTCCTGATTGGGATTGGAGAGCTTTGCCACAACTTTTCCATTCTTTGTAATATAGATGTCCTCAGTTTGTGAAAGCATCAGGTATTTTCCAAGATTCATTTTGAACTCTGTAGCAGTAATTGACATATATCACACCTCCCGTCTTTTACTGATTCTATTATACCACAATCGAACGAAAATGTCAAGTAAATCGTTCGATATTTTGAAAGGCAGGTGATATCATGATTGAGATATGGAAATCAATACCCGGATATGAGGGATACTATGAAGCCAGCAATTATGGGAGAATTAGAAGTGTTGAACGCGAGTGCAACGGACGGTAGGGAAAAAGGCTTGTAAAGCGGCATATTTTGAAACAGAATATTGTTCATGATGGATATAAGCAGGTGAAATTTTGTATCAATTGTGCGAAATCACAGCCCTTGGTACATCGTTTGGTAGCGATGACGTTTATTCCTAATCCTCAGAATTCGCCTCAAGTGAACCATAAAGATGGAAACACAGAGAACAATCGTCCGGAAAACTTAGAATGGTGTACCGCGGCATACAATTCTCAGCACAGATCCAGAGTCCTGAAAAAATGGGTAGGTCGCCCTAAAAGCAAGTGGTATGTTTGGACACTGGGATTAAATATGAAAGCTCTCATCACGCATCGAGGGAATTGGGTATTAGTCAGGGCAGCATTTTCAGTGTGTGCCAGGGAAAATGCCAGAAAGCGAAAGGTTTGCGGTTTGCATTTGTGGATAATTGAAAGGCGGGTGATACCGTATGGCAAGCAGAATTAAGGGCATTACGGTTTCCATTAACGGAGATACAACTGGTCTTCAAAAAGCTCTACAAAACGTAGAAAAGAACATCAAAAACACCCAGACACAGCTAAAAGACGTAGAAAAGCTGCTAAAGCTTGATCCTACAAATACGGAATTATTATCCCAAAAGCAAAAGCTGCTTGCCGATGCTGTTTCCTCAACAACGGGCAAGCTGGAAACGTTGAAAAAGGCAAGTGAACAAGCGGCTGGAACAAAGGACAACTACGATGCGTGGAAAGCAAAATATGATCCTATCAAGCAGAAAATCAGTGAGACGGAAACCAAACTGAAAGACCTCAAAGAGCAGTCCAAAATCGCCGATGAACAGCTTGCAAAGGGCGAAATATCACAAGAAAAATATGATGCCCTACAGCGTGAGATCAAGGACACCTCTGATGAATTAACATCTCTGAAACAGTCTGCAAAAGATGTGTCTGATGAATTCGGAAATCCTATCAGTCCTGAACAGTATGACTCTCTTCAACGTGAAATCATTGAAACGGAACAAGATTTACAGCGTTTGCAGCAAGAGGCTAATAATTCAAGAACTGCTCTTATGAAAATTGGTGAAGCCGGAGCGGTGCTTGAAAAGGCAGGAGATAAAATTTCCGGTGCAGGAGAAAAATTACTGCCAATTACCGCAGGCGTGGCGGCCTTGGGAACAACGGCATCCGTCAAATTTGCCGAAGTGGACAAGATCATGCAGCTCACCAATGCCACGATGAAAAATACCGAAGAACAGGCTGAATTGCTGGATAAAGCAATGAAAGATGCAGCGTCAAATTCCACATTTGGAATGAACGATGCCGCAACCGCAACCCTGAATTTCGCCCGTGCAGGTCTGACAGCGGAAGAAGCAGCGGCAGCTCTTGCTCCTGCCATGAACCTTGCGGCTGGTGAGGGCGGAAGTCTGGACACGGTTTCGGCAGGATTGGTAGCCACGATCAATGGTTTCCACGGCTCTTTTGACGATGCTGCGGAGTACGCCGATGTATTTGCCGCCGCCTGCAACAATTCCGCACTGGACATTGAAAGCCTTTCAGAAGCAATGTCTGTCGCTGCCCCGATTTTCTCGACAACCGGATATGAGGTAAACGATGCCGCCCTGTATATGGGCGTTATGGCAAACAACGGCATCGAAGCCGAAGTCGCCGCAAACTCCCTGAAAACAGGTCTTGCAAGGCTGGTCAAACCTGCCAAAGAGGGTGCAGCGATGATGGATGAGCTGGGCATTTCTGTCACCAACGCCGACGGCACAATGAAAGACACCATCACCATTCACAAGGAATTGAACGAAACCTTTTCCCAGCTTTCTGAATCTGAGCAGATTGCAGCAGCATCCGCTATTTTTGGCAAAAATCAGATGGCACCTTGGCTTGCATTGATTAATACTGCACCGACTGATGTGGAATCGTTAAGCACTTCTCTTAATAACTGTGCCGGAACGACAGACGAAATGGCAGCCGCTATGATGAGCGGTTTTGGCGGTTCTATCGAGCAGTTAAAGTCTTCTATTGACGTGCTTATGACCTCTCTGGGACAGCTTTTGGCGGAGTATTTAACCCCAATTATAGCTAAAATTCAGGAGTGGGTCACGAAGTTCAATGCACTTGATGACAGTCAGAAACAGACAATTATCAAAATCGCATTAATGGCGGCGGCGTTAGGACCTTTGCTTATCGTTATCGGCAAAACCATCTCAACTGTAGGAACGCTGATGCAGTTCATTTCAAATATTCCGACTTTAATTGCAGGTGCTAAATCAGCATTTGCAGCTCTAAGCGGTGTGATCGGCGGCATTTCTGCTCCGGTCGTTGCTGTTGTGGCGGCAATTGGTGTTCTAATCGCTGCATTTGTGAACTTGTGGAAGAACAACGAAGAATTCCGCAACAAAATGACGGAAATCTGGGAGAAAATCAAATCCGTCTTTGAAAATCTCACCTCCGGAATTGTCGACCGACTGAACGCTTTAGGTTTCAACTTCGAGGATTTCAGCGATGTTGTAAAGACCGTCTGGCAGGGCTTGTGTGACATTCTCGCTCCGTGGTTTGAGGGCGTTTTCACCTATATTGCTGATGTATTTGATGTTGTAGTCGATACCATTCTTGGCATTCTGGATATCTTCATCGGACTGTTTACAGGCGACTGGGAGCAATGCTGGAATGGTATCAAGGGCATTTTCACCGGCATCTGGGACTTTATCAAAAACAGTTTCACGAATATTGTCAACACTCTGAAAGGCATCGCAGATGTGTTTTTAGGTTGGTTCGGCACTTCTTGGAACGAGGTCTGGACAGCAATCAAGGACTTTTTTGTGAATATCTGGAATAATATCTCAGCATTTTTAACTGGTATTTTTACTTCAATCAGCAATTTCTTTACTACAATCTGGACGGGAATCCGCGATTTCTTTGTGGGCATCTGGACTGCGATTTACACCAGTATTTCGGAGAAAATCACAGCAATTCAGACTGTCATTACAACTGTCTGGAATGCCGTTTCAACGGCGATTTCTACGGTTTTGAATGCGATCTGGACGGCTATTACGACCGTATGGCAGACGATTTACGACTTTATTTCTCCGCTTTTAGAGGCGTTTAAATACCTTTTTGAGACTATTTTTCAGGCTATCCACATTATCATTTCAAATGTGATGGACTGGATTCATGAGAAAATTCAAGCTGTCTGGAATGCGATTGTTGGCTTTATTACGCCGATTCTGGAAGGCATAAAGACCTTTTTTGAAACAATCTGGAATGCCATTTCTACGGCAGTCTCAACGGCAATCAACACCATTCATAATGTGATCACGACTGTGTGGAATGCTGTTTATGGCTTTATTTCGGGGATTCTGAATTCTATCTGGTCGGTGATTTCTTCCGTCTGGAATACGATCAGCGGAACTGTTTCCAGCGTTCTGAACGCTATTTCAACTACGGTTTCCAACATCTGGAACGGTATTAAAACGACCATTTCAAACGTGATGAACAGCATCAAAACGACTGTCACAAGCATCTGGAACAACGTAAAATCGGCGGTTTCCAACACCATCACTGGCATTAAAGATACGATTGTAAACGGTTTCAATGCAGCCGTTGACTTTATCAAAGGTCTTGGATCTCAGGCACTTCAATGGGGTGCAGATATCATAAATGGTATTGTTGACGGTATCAAGTCAAAAATTCAGGCTGTTGCGGATGCTGTGACGGGAGTGGCAGATAAAATCAAGTCTTTCCTGCATTTCTCCGTTCCTGACGAAGGCCCTCTGACGGACTTTGAATCATGGATGCCGGACTTTATGCAGGGATTGGCTGACGGCATTTCTTCAAACGCAGGGCTTGTTGGCGATGCTCTCAGTACCTTCGGCACGAATATCACAACGGCATTGACGGATACGTTCAAGACGGCAATGTCAAATATTGTTTCCGTGGTCGGAACGTTTATGCAGGACACGCTGACCGAGGTCACGAATAGCTGGAACAGCATTCAGACGAATATGAACTCTGTGCTTACCAGTATTGGAAACGGCGTAAAATCGGGCTGGAATGCGATTACTGTGGCAATCAAAGCCTCTCTCGACGGCATTAAAACAGCAATTACCACAAGCTGGGCTACAATCAAAAATATCGTGACAACGGCTTTGAACGGCTTGAAAGAAATCATTTCTTCCGTCTGGAATGGCATGAAAATGCTTATTACAACGGGACAGAATGGCATTAAAAATACCGTCACCACTACTTGGAATACCATTTCCGACAGCGTGAAAAATGTCGTAAATTCGGTGAAAAATACAGTTTCCGATGTCTGGAATGCAATGCCCGATGCCGTTCACGGTGCGATGAACAATGTTCAGAATGTCGTGCTGAACATCTGGGACAACATCAAAAATGGCATATGGGACAGAGTGTGGAGCATTCGTGATACAGTGGCGGAGGCTATCAACTCCGCTGCGGATACTGTGCGAAATATCGCCAATTCCTCGTGGCAGTGGGGTTATGACCTGATGCAAAACCTTGTCAACGGTATCCGATACATGATGGCAGATCTGTATAATTCCGTCTGCGATGTGGCGAACGTTATCTGGGAGCATCTTCATTTCTCCGTGCCAGAAAAAGGTCCTCTGACAGATTTTGAAAGCTGGATGCCCGACTTTATGAACGGTCTTGCCGACGGAATCAACCGCAACAAAAAGCTCATCACAAAGGCGATTGGCGGTGTGGCAAGTGCGATGCAGTTATCTCTCAATGCTGATATGAGCGGTATTTCGTCTGCTATGCAGAACGGCAGTCCGACTGGTACAGTTATCAACAACTACAATAACGACAACAGCCGGACGGTGAATCAGACGAATAACTCACCTAAATCACTGTCACGGCTGGAGATTTATCGGCAAACACGGAATGCTCTCAAGACATGAGAAATGGGACTATGTGTCCGGTTTCTTGAAAGCGTTAATTACAGCAATCCGTTTTTCAGCTTCAATATTCTACCCTCTATTTCTTTTATTACCTTTTTGAATTCTTCATCCGTTTTTCCGGTAGGATCTTCTAATCCCCAATCATCATCGAATGGTCTGCCTATAAACGGACACCCAACATCACATCCCATTGAAATTGCAATATCGGGAGTGGGTATTTCATCGAATGTCTTGCTGTATTGGGTTAGCTCCATGTCAATACCGTAAAGTTGTTTCATAAGTCTTACAGCATCTTGATTTATCTGCGGTTTTGTTTCTGTACCTGCGGAATAAATGTCAAAAACATCACCTGCAAGATGTTTTCCGAGAGCTTCTGCAATCTGACTGCGGCAAGAGTTATGCACACAAATAAAAGCAACCGCCTTCTTTTGCTTTTTATAAAATGGACATTTTTCTTTGATGCATTGCTGATTTTTCGCACTGAAGCTGCATTGGATTCCGGTACTTTCTAATTTTACATCATAATTTTCATTGATATGGTCAATCGCTTTCTGAAAACTTAGATACGCATCTCTCTTACAGCATCTCGGTCCTCCTACTTTTGACAAACAGGATAATGCTTCTGACGTGAATTCCATATGTTTTCCCCATGCAGAATCTGAACTCAATGGACCGGTAGAATCGATAATGGACAGTGCGGCACCCATTGAACTGACGGCACCACAAATACCCCACATACCACAAGTTGCTCCGGGCATTTGTAGTCCTCGTTTCATAAGTTCATTTAAACTTGTTTGTAAGTCTATTTTCCCGCCTGCATTGTGATAAGCTGTTAACAACGCTGCACCGTCTAACACATGATGTTCCGGTCCGTGTATTCTGACAAAGTCCATATGCGCAATGTGATTGAAAATTTCTATAGGATTTCTGCTTGTTTCCTGTAAACAAGCATTTATGATCTTCTTTGCAATCTTTTCCAAAGCTATTCCACCTTTCCAAATGAACTGACATGATAACAAAATTCTTTCCAGGTATTCTCGTTTACCGAGTAATGATGCCATTTTCCTTCTTTTCTGTCGATCACAAGACCGCATTCACATAAAATTTTCATGTGATGCGATAATGTTGGTTGTGTGATATCAAAAGCCTCTAGAAGTTTACAACCACACTTTTCTCCATCGAATAGCATTTGAATGATACGCAAACGAGAATTGTCTCCCAATGCTTTGCATATTACAGCTATATCCTTAGTATTCATATTCCACCTCACATTGATATGTGTCTATGTGTTTATTATAGCACATACATAAACACTTGTCAATACGTTTTTGATTTTTTCACCCAAAAGGAGTGATTTCTGATGTTCTACTCACTTATTCTTGAAAACGAATCAGGTCAGCAAATTGATCTCTCACAGACAGCAAACCGCTTCCTATTCTCAAAAATAGAAGGACTGAATCCGCCTGCCGGAACGATCAGCACATCCTCCTACGCAGGCATGGACGGCAGATATCTGAACAACGCTTTCATCGAAAAGAGAAATGTGGTCATTCCCTTTGAAATGCGTGGATTTGATGTGGAGAAGAGGCGGCATGAGCTGTACAAAGTGGTCAAACCCTCACGCTACATCAAAATATATTACTCCACAAAAAATATCTCCGTGTATGCCGAGGGAATCGTGGAGAACTGTGAAATGGAGAATTTCGAGCAGCTGACAAAAGGGCAGATTTCCATTCTCTGCCCCGATATTTATTGGTATTCCACAACGTCACAAATGGCGTATTACAGCCAAATTACAGGCGGATTCACATTCCCGTTTCCGACTGAAAATAATCCTCAGCCGTTTACTCTCGGAAAATACAACACGCAGAATATAATGGAAATTGTCAACGATGGTGACGAAACAGGATTTACGCTCGAAATTGAAGCAATTGCGGACGCAAGTTCTCCAACGCTGTACAACGCCGATACGGACGAATATCTTCAAATCACAGGTGATTTGCAGGCAGGAGATATTATCACGATCACCACGAAAACCGGCAATAAAACGGTCACATTAGAGCGTGCGGGTGCCACCACTAACATCATCAATCGCCTTGTTTCCGGCTCAACATGGCTGACCTTGCGGACGGGAGAAAACAAATTTTATCTTCGTGCATCGGGCGGTATCTCCAAGCTGAAAGTCCGTTTAATTCATAGAAATGCATATCTGGGGGTGTGATCTATGCAAATCGAAGTGTACAAAATGACGGCAGACGGCGATAATCTAACGATTTCTCTCGATGCAATTTGTGACAGTTTCTCCTCTCTGTTGTGGGATATTGAGTATTACCAGTGCGGCAGCTTTGAGGTGTATATTGCTGCAAATCCACGGAATATAGAGATTTTTCAAACCGGAAAAATTGTCGGGCGTGACGATGACAAAGAGCATTTCGGGATTATTGAATCCGTCAAAATCGAAACCGATGCAGAAAACGGCGATTATTTAACTGTTTCAGGCAGGTTTTTGATGTGCCTTTTGGAGCGCAGAATCATCTATCCGACTTTTTCAACGACTGTCGATAAACCGTATTCAGAAATCGTTCAGGATGTTGTCTCTCAAAATGCAATGAGTAATGATATTCGCCGAATTATCGGGCTTTCATTAGGTTCAGTCAGCAGTGATTGCTGGGAACAAAAAGCTAAGTTGCAGGTCAGTTATGCCAATTTAATGGAGTGGATCTATACCATTTGTGAGAAGATCGGTGGCACTGCAAATATCCGCTTGCATGACGAGAAAAACGGCTGTTTTAAGCTGATTTTTGAGCTTTCACAAGGTGCTGACAGGAGCATTTTGCAGGATGATAATCCCCACATTATTTTCTCGGACGGATACACAAATTTGCTGTCGTTTATGTATTTCTCCGACATTTCTGAACAACGAAATTTTGCCTATATACTGGGAAAAGGCGAAGGTGAAGAGCGTAAGCGAACGACTTATTTTGACGGTGACGAGCCGTCTTTTTTAGAGCGTTTTGAGGTCTATGTGGATGCAAAAGACATGGCTGACGAACAGCAGGAAAACGGCGAAACAAAGCCGATTTCCGATGATGAATACATCGAACTTCTGAAAGAACGAGGCAAGGAAAAAATCGTTCTTCCACTCACTGCATCTGAATCGCAGATAGCGGTACAGTCCACGCAGTTTTGGTATAATTCCGATTATTTTGTCGGTGATTATGTAACCGTTGAACACCGCAGATTCGGTCTGCGACAGAATAAAATACAGATTATCGGCATGATTGAGAGTTTCGATCAGAATGGACGGAATCTCACACCGACTTTTAAGGAGTGATTTTATGGCTTTTTACAGCGGATTTTTCAACTCAAAAGGGCTTGACAGAACGTACACAGCAGAGGATTTTACGACCTATTTGTCGAGCATCATCTGCAATGGAATCCTTGACACTTACGGCGATTGCTTTTCTTTGACTGCCGCAAGTACGGGATTAAAAGTGATTCTTGGACGTGGAAAAGCATGGATAAATGGTCATTATTTCGTCAACGATTCACGTTACAGCATTGACTTAACGGAATATCAGGATGAAAGCCTGCCGCGATATGTTTCAATTGCAATCGTGTGCGACACTTCTGAAAGCGTCCGTGCTGTCAGATTGGAGATTATTCCCAGCACACCTGCTGAAAATCCAGCCTTGCCAGTAATTCCAACCAATGAAAACCGCACAAGACTTCTGCTTTATGCTGTTCGTCTGAATGTTGGTGCGACTTCGCTGAGCAAGTTCGACTGGTACGATTATCGTGAGGACAGCAATGTTTGTGGATATTGCAGGTGTATTCTCGGTAAGTGCAAAGTGACAGAAATGCAGGCACAGTTTGCACAGGTTTTAGCCGAAATTTCGGACTATAGCAAGACAGTTAAAGAACTCACAAACAAGATTGATGTTCTTCAAACCAAAGTCGATGACCTCACCGGTGACATCATCGAAACTTGTGAGTGCGGTGAGAATATCTACTATGTTCTGTACTCCAACGGCAGACTGCTCCTGCGTGGTACGGGCGATATGTATGATTATGACTCTCCATTGGAAACACCGCACATCGATTCTCCATTCTTCAACAATCAGAACATCAAAAATATTGTTGTGTCTGAAGGAATTACAGATATAGGCGATTATGCTTTCCGCTACTGCGATGCTCTGGAAACGGTATCGCTGCCGACGACGCTCACAAAAATCGGTAGATTTGCCTTTTATCCCCATCCGGATGAAATGGCAACTCCGACAATTACGCACGGTTTGAAAACTGTAACAATTCCAAGCAGTGTGACAGAAATCGGCAGCTGTGCTTTTGCAGGAAACAGGCTCACAGAGGTTACTGTTCCTGCGACAGTTTCTACAATCGGAGAGCGTGTCTTTTCCGCTTGTGCAAATCTGACGACAGTTCGCTATGAAGCTCCTGTTATCAGCCAGTTTCTGTTTGTCAACTGCAATAATTTGAGAAATGTTACGCTTGCCAATACAGTAACGGAAATCAAGTCTCACTGGATCAACTATTGCCGTTCTCTCACAGAGATCACATACGAAGGAAGCCTTGCAGAATGGGTGGCTGTCACAAAACGCAGTAATTGGGACTCACACAGTGGCTCAATCAGTACAACAAACCTTACTAAAATCCAGTGCCTTGACGGGTACATGGAATGGGATGCTGAGAATAGTGAATGGACGGAGGTGCGTGATTAATGTGGAAATTCCTCGTAAAACAGCAAAAAATCGAAGTTCTGGAACGAGATGTCATTGCCGACCATCAGATTGCATTCGTGAACCTGAAATTCGTTTTTGACGGTGACTGGAAAAAGTTTCACAAGGTGGTGCAGTTCTCGCAGTGCGATGAAATTTACAGCATTGTTCTTGGATTTGACGGTACTTCCTGCCATTTGCCTGCGGAGCTTCATGTAGGTGCTGTGAAAATGTCGGTTTTCGGATATGATGCGGAATCCGATACAACAGTGAGAGCAACCACTGTGCCTGTGACACTCAATATCCGTGAATCGGGATTCGTTGGAGACGATGATACACCCATACCTCCAACGCCTGATCTGTACACGCAGCTTTTGCAGAAAATCGCTGAAATTCAGGCTGGTGTGAACGGCAAGGACGGACTTTCAGCGTATGAAATCGCCAAGGAAAACGGCTTTGTCGGGACGGTTTCAGATTGGCTTGAAAGTCTGAAAGGTGCTGACGGTTTGCCCGGTAAGGATGGAATCAACGGTACTGATGGTAAAGATGGTGTAGACGGACAAAACGGTTTATCCGCCTATGAAGTTGCTGTAGAAAATGGATTTACAGGCTCTGAAGAGGAGTGGCTGCAATCCATAACTCCCGATTTATCGCCGTATATCACAAGAGTAGAGGTTCTAAAAATCGTGGAGGATAAAGTTTTATCTTCCGCCCCTGACCTCTCGCCCTATGTCACCAGAGTAGAGACACAAAAGCTGGTCGAATCGAAATTTCAGACGGTAGAAAACGACCTTACTTCCTTTGGAGACACCGTAAACAGCGAAATTCAGGCGGTCAAGGATTCTGTCGAGCCTGTTGTGTCGCAGGCTCACTGGCATCATAATCTGACGCTGCTCAATAGCTTAACATCTGCGAAAATTGCAAAATGGGATAAAATTTCCGAAGTAGATACTGAATTACAGCAGCTCCGTGATTCTACTCAGTATGACCAGCAGAATCAGAACGATGCGATTTTGAATTTAGAGAACAGAATTACAATTTTGGAATCAAAAATCACAAACGGAAACAACGCTGTTACGCTGTTTTCTTCTGGCAGCGATGTATTCGAAAAGTACGATAACAGCCTTGTTTTTATGGTCAACAATGGCACATATCCGTTTATGCGGTTTGTGGAGCAGTACCCCGATTTTTGCAGTGAAAACACCTATTTTGCACTGAATTATAGCTCTGTCGTGTTCAACTGGGGTGTAACGATTCAGTCCGCATTTTGTAACCTTGTAAAAATAACTCCGAATAGCAAGGTGCTTCTGGAATATCTTGCCGGTGCAAATTCTGACAGCGAACTGTGCTTTATTTCACCTGACGGCAGGTCACAGGATACACCTATCGCTGACTTTGTTTTTGAGAAAATCAAGAATAATGACTGCCACAAGATTCCATTTGAATGGCTGTATTCCGTTAATTACATCACCACGTTAATTTCTTGTTCTGGTATTCCTGCAGGCGAGTATTATGTTGCATGGATTGGCGTATCCGATAATACACACCCAAAAATCAAATCTATCAAAATTATGGAGGGCTGAAAATGAAAGAAACACTTTGTACAATTGCAGGACTTGTGGGCGGCTTCATAGCCGCTATTTTTGGCGG
>UQXS01000023.1 GCA_900545125.1 uncultured Ruminococcus sp. | reverse complement strand
ATATCGACTACAATGATATGACGGAAGATGAAATTTACATCCTGCTTGAAAAATATTTCAATGAGGTACTGGAGATCTGCCGTCTTGGAATGTTCGACGTTCTCGGTCATCTTACATACTCTCTGAGATATATGAAACGCCGCTGCGGCATTGAACCGGATATAAGCCGCTTTGATGAAATAATCGCCGAATGCTTCCGTGAGATAATCTCAAAGGACAAAGGCATAGAAATAAATACATCGGGAATACGTCAGGGATTCGGCGGAACTTTCCCCTCCCTCAGATATGTAAAGCTGTTCCGTGACCTTGGCGGAGAACTCGTTACCGTAGGTTCGGATGCCCACAAGGTCGAAGATCTCGGCAAAAATATCGCCGACGGAATTGAAACCGCACGAGCGGCTGGCTTTGACCGTCTGTGCTATTTCAAAAAACACAAGCCATACTTTGTTGAAATATAAGGCAGCACCAAACACTCCTTGTGTGGTGTTCCCATAAAAATGAAAGGATTTTATTTATGAATGATATCGTAAGAATTTTACAGCAGAACGCCCGTATTTCAAATACGGCTCTTGGCGAGATACTCGGAATCACTCCCGAAGAAGCCGAAAAAGAAATCAAAAAACTTGAGGACAATGGAATAATAAAAGGATACAGCGTTATCGTAGACGACGAAAAATACGACAAATCCATAGTTTACGCCACTATTGAACTCAAAGTCACTCCGCAGCGTGACTGCGGCTTTGACGATATAGCCAAAACTATCATGATGTACGATGAAGTTGAAAGCGTCAGCCTGATGTCCGGCGCATACGATCTTGCCGTTGAAGTTAAGGGATGCAACCTCAAGGATGTTGCTCTCTTCGTTTCGGAAAGACTCTCCACAATTGACGGAGTTCTCTCCACCGCTACCCACTTTATTCTCAAAAAATATAAGGAAAAAGGTATCTTCATCGACGGAGAAGAACCTGACGAAAGGGGTCTGGGTTGATCGTGTTTGATTACGATAAGGTACTGTCAAATAAAATAAAAACTATCAAGCCGTCCGGTATACGAAAATTCTTTGATATTGCCGGAACTATGGAAGGCGTTATCAGTCTCGGCGTAGGCGAACCGGACTTTTCAACGCCGTGGGTCATCCGGAAAGCTGCTATACAGGTGCTTGAAAGAAAACATATAATTTACGGCCCGAACAAGGGCATCAATGCTCTCAGGGAAGCCGTAAGCAACTCTATTGAAAAGAAACGGGGCGTAAAATACTGCCCTGAAAACGAAATTCTCATCACTGTCGGAGGTTCCGAAGCTATAGATATCGCTCTGCGTGGAATCATTGATCCTGGTGACGAAGTTCTGGTCGTAGAACCGTGCTTTGTCTGCTACGCTCCGCTGGTCGAGCTCGCAGGGGGTGTTCCGGTATCCGTTCCGACAAGAATAGAAAATAATTTCAAGCTGACCCTTGACGATTTTCAGGATAAAGTCACCGACAGAACCAAGCTGCTCATTATGCCGTTCCCGAATAACCCGACCGGCGCTATAATGACACGTGAGGATTTAGAACCTATTGCGGAATTTCTGTGTGATACAAATATAATGGTTCTTTCGGACGAAATCTACTCGGAACTTACATACGGCAGAAAGCATACGTCAATAATTGAACTTGACGGCATGAAAGAACGTACTATTTATGTAAACGGTTTTTCAAAAGCCTACGCAATGACCGGCTGGCGTCTGGGCTACGTGACAGCTCCGGAACCGATAATATCACAGATTGCCAAAATACATCAGTACGGCATTATGTGCAGTCCTTATATCAGCCAGAATGCCGCTGTTGAAGCTCTCGAATCGTGCGATGCCGAAATTCTGAAAATGGTTGATGAATACAACATCAGACGCCGGTATCTTGTAAGTGAATTCAATAGGCTTGGTCTTACCTGCTTTAATCCGGAAGGAGCTTTCTATGTATTTCCGTCTATCAGAAGCACGGGGCTTTCAAGCGAAGAATTCTGCGAACGGCTTCTTTTTGAGGAAAAAGTTGCAGCAGTTCCGGGAAGTGCTTTTGGTGAAAGCGGCGAGGGGTATATCAGAATTTCATACGCCTATTCCCTCAAACATCTTATGGAAGCCATAAGCCGTATCGAAAAATTTCTTAAAAAACTGGACAGTGAACATCATGAAAATTAAAGCTCCTGCAAAAATAAATCTTGCGCTGGATGTCTGCGGAATTCTGGAAAACGGCTATCATTCGATAAAAAGTGTATTTCAGACCGTATCGCTTTACGATGAAATCACTGTAGAGTTGAACAATTCCGGAACAATAACCGTAAATTGCTGTCTGCCGGAGAAATTTGCTCATGCCGATCCCGTACCCGGCGGCGAAAAAAATATCGCATACAAGGCTGCACGGCTTTTTCTGGATACCGTAAATTCCGGCAAAGGCTGTGATATAGCGATAATCAAGGGCATTCCGTCTCAGGCAGGAATGGGCGGCGGCAGTACCGATGCAGCCGCAGTTATTACCTGTCTCAACAAGCTTACCGGAGCAGATCTTGACATTCCGTCACTGCAATCAATAGGCAAAAAAATAGGTGCGGATGTGCCGTTTTTCTTCACCGGAGGAACGGCGTACGTCTCCGGCATTGGTGAAGAAATAGTTTCTCTCCCCGCCTATACAGGGAAAATTCTTGTTATTGCCAAGGGAACTCAGGGAGTTTCTACAGCACAGGCTTACAAAGCGGTCGATGAACTGGAATTGCCTGTTCATCCGGATGCCGAAAGTCTGGCATCTGCACTTCGGAACGATCCTGACAGCGCTTACAAATATTTCGGAAATACATTTGAAGCTGCCATTGATCTGCCGGAGGTTTCTCATATCAGAAAATCCATGACAGATAATGGCGCTTTGTCAGCCGTCATGACAGGCAGCGGCTCGGCTGTTTTCGGACTTTTCCGGGATAAGAACGCTGCTGAGAACTGCTGTAAAATTCTTGAAAAACAAGGATTTTTTTCCAGGATATGCATTACAGAAAACAATCCTGAATAATATTTCCGTTACGGGAAATAATAACACCACAAAATCAATTAATGAATTTGTGGAGGTTAAATAAATGAAAGCAACTGGAATTGTAAGAAGAATTGACGACCTGGGACGTGTTGTAATCCCAAAAGAAATCAGAAGAACCATGCGCATCCGTGAGGGAGATCCCCTGGAAATCTATACCAACAGTGATGGTGAAGTGATCTTCAAAAAATATTCGGCTATCAGCGAAATGAGCGAAAATGCCGGATATGTAGCTGATATTATGAACAAAATTGCAGGCTGTCCGGTGGTGATATTTGACAAAGATCACGCTGTGGCAAGTTCCGGAGTTCCGAAAAAGGAACTTCTCGAAAGACGTGTCACCGGTCAGCTTGAAGAACTAATGGAAAGCCGGGGACAATTCTTCTGTCCTGACGGAAGCAGCAACAACTTCTTCCCTGCCGAGGGATCGCACCATACGGCTATTGCCGCTGTTCCTATCATCACTGCCGGCGATGTTTCCGGAGCAGTAGTATTTCTCAGCTCTGAAAAAAGCAAAGAAGCAACTGATCTTCAGAAAAGTCTGATAAATGCAGCCGCTCAGTTTCTTGCAAAAAAAATTGAATAAAAAACAAACAGCGCCGCTCCTGATTGGAACGACGCTGTTTAATTATCTGCTTTACTGTTCAGGTGCATCCTTTTCGATAATGCCTTTAAGACCTGCGGCAAGTCCGGCAAGTCCTTGTATTTCACTTGGAATGATAATTTTTGTTGCCTTTCCGTCAGCCGCCTTTGCAAAGGATTCCAGAGATTTCAGCTGGATTACCCTTTCATTAGGATTAGCGTTATTAAGCTTTACTATACTGTCTGCCAATGCCTGCTGTACCATTTCGATAGCCTTTGCTTCACCGGTAGCTTCAAGGATCTTCTGCTCTCTTACGGCATCTGCTCTCAGGATCATTGCCTGCTTCTGAGCCTCTGCTTCAAGTATCTGCGCTTCTTTCTTAGCCTGAGCACGGAGTATCTGTGATTCCTTTTCACCCTCTGCAACAAGTATCTGCGACTTCTTATCACCCTCTGCCTGGAGTATCTTCTCACGGCGTTCACGTTCAGCTTTCATCTGCTTCTCCATTGCATCCTGAATTTCACGTGGAGGAAGAATATTTTTAAGTTCCACACGGTTTACCTTGATTCCCCAGCGGTCTGTAGCCTGATCGAGGATAGATGTTATCTTGGTATTGATGATATCTCTTGATGTAAGAGTTGAGTCAAGCTCCATTTCACCGATGATATTTCGGAGCGTTGTGGCAGAAAGATTCTCAATTGCTGCGAGAGGTCTCTCAACGCCGTAAATATACTGTTTTGCATCCGTTACCTGATAGAATACGACCGTGTCGATCTGCATGGTAACGTTATCCTTTGTAATAACAGGCTGCGGTTTGAAATCCACAACCTTTTCCTTTAGGGAGACCTTTCCGGCAATTCTGTCGATAAAAGGAACAAGAACGTGAATTCCCGTCTGCCATTCAGCGTGGAAAGAGCCAAGGCGCTCCACTACGAACACATGAGCCTGCGGAACGATCCTGAAGCTCCTTATAATAACTATGAGCAGAAAAATTATAACTGCCGCAACTATGATTCCTACTAAACCTTCCATATTTACCTCCGGTTATGATTTAATTTCTGAATGTTCTGTTTTTACTGATACCGCCAGTTTTGTTCCCAGCACTCTTTCAACGGTAACGATGCTTCCTTCCGGAATCACAAGACCGTCCTCATGCGGCACAGCGTTCCAGTCCACACCGCTAAGTCTTACACGTCCTGTGCCCTTGTCGCTGTCGATTTCTTCAATGACAGTTGCCGTCATGCCGATATATAGTTCCTGGTTTGTAGAGATATGCCCTTTATTCCGCCGTTTTTTGAGCCACGGGAATGTAATGAGCAGAAAAATCCCCGATGCCAGTATAAATATCCCCAACTGTGACAGCAGAGTAGTGTCCTCGAATATCACAGTGAATGCAAGTGTCACAAGAGCGCCCACTGCAAACCAGATAGAGATGAGCTGAACCGTGGCAAGTTCTGCCGCAACAAAAATCACAAATACTATTGCCCAGAACAACACTTCAAACATGATATACTCCCCTTTCTGCAATATTTTCCCTATCATCAGACACAGCTTTTTATGCTGCAACTTTATTATACAACATTATATTATTTTTTTCAAGAGGAAATTGCAGAAATTAATCATTCTGTAATAAAACAAAAAAGTTACAAGACATAAAACAACACCGCACAAAGATATTGAATGAGCCTTGTGCGGTGTTGCTCTAAATAGTATCAATTAAACATATTGTCATAATATTTATCTACTTTATCGTAATAATCCGAAACGTAATTGTTTGTTTCTTCAACAGCAGTATCTATTGACTCTTCCACGGTTGCTAAAACAATAAAATAATAAGCTATGCATATTACAATCCAAAGTATCAAGCTAAGCACTCCCATACGTATATACGAATTACCGGCTTTATGCTTGCCATTAGATTTTTCTATACCTCCAATAATAAATCCGGCAATTGGCACAAAAAATGAAAGCACCATTAATCCTGAATTTGGACGTTCATTCTTCTTTTCTTCTTCTGACTTGACAGCACTTATTGGCGTTGCTACTCCACAATGAATACACACAACAGCCTTATCATCAATTTCCTTGCCACAGTTATTACAATACATATAAAGCACTCCTTAATTTGAATAATTCTTATAGACCTGCCCATTAAATATTTTATAGCAGTCTTTTACAATATAATTATAATATATTTGCAATAATACAATAGTATTTTATTACAAACTTATTGTCAAATTATTGTTTAATTATAACAAATTATGAGAAATAATTAATATAAAGGAGTGTGAAATTATGTTTAAATTGCAAAAAGGGTATGATGAATATGTAACCAAAACTTTCCGGTTGCCAAAAGAATTTGTTGCAAGTCTTGAAAAGATTGCATTTGAGAACAGGCTGTCTTTGAATCAGCTTGTAATACAATGTCTGAAATATGCTATAGACGATCTTGAAGAGCCTGAAAACAATAATATCAGCCCATAACAAAAAAACGACTGTTCATTGCGATACAGTCGTTTTTTATTATTCAGCATTTTATAATACCAATAGCTGTGAGATTATCTTTTCCGCCCCGTGCAAGAGCCGTCTCTTTCAGAAGCTCCAGACGCTTTGGCAGTGATTTCGGAAGTTCCATTATTTCCTCAATATCCAGCGTTGAAAGATAGTCTGATATGCCGTCTGTACACAGCAGCAGAACATCGCCGTGTTCCATTCCGCCCTCAATCGGAACAATGTCGATCTTCGGCACTGTATTGACGTTTCCGAATGCAGGAAAAATAATATTTCTATGAACGTGTGTACGCCGCTGCTGTGTTGTGATTGCTCCCTCCTCATAAAGAAGCTGCACCAGCGATTGATCCCTCGAAAGCTGTGATATACGTCCCTGCCGGAAACGGTACAGTCTGGAATCGCCTACATTGAACGAAAGTATCCCTCCGGCTTCGTCCACGGCAATTCCGCAGAGAGTAGCCTGCATATTCCTGTTTTCAGGATTATTGCGGCTGTATTCGGCAAGTTGTCTATGTATCTCATGCAGCCGGATATCAAGCCGGATTATTCCGCTGTAGTGCATATCACGGATATATTCAAGGCTCATTGACGAGGCGATCTCTCCTCCCGGCTCACCTGAAACTCCGTCAGCAACAGCAGCTATAAAAGGCTCATGTATATCCTGGCATACCGAGCCTTCTGTCAGAACGCTTTCGCCGATCAAAAGCGCATCCTCATTATGAGGCATTATTCCCTTGTCGGTTATTCCGCAGCAATAAAACATTTATATACCTCCATGTGCTGCTTCATATGTCAAACAGCTTTTTTCCGTTTTCACAAGCAATATTTATCAGTTCCTGAGTGCCGATATTCTTTATCTCTGCTGCTTTTTGCGCCGTATATGGTATCATTGAGCTGTCGCACCGCTTTCCCCTGAAAGGTACGGGAGCCATATACGGACAGTCTGTCTCAAGAAGCAGTCTTTCTATCGGAATTTCATCCAAAGCTCTTAGAGCTTTCTTTGCGTTTTTGAAAGTCAATACACCCGTAAAGCCGATGTACATTCCCAGCCTGACAGCTTCAGCGGCAGTTTCCGCCGAACCGCTGAAACAATGAACAACGCCACTTGGACGATATTTGCGGAGAATATCCATTGTATCGCCGCAGGCATCACGGCTGTGAATTATCACTGGCAGATCAAGCTCCCGTGCGAGTTCAAGCTGTTCAGTAAAAAGAACTATCTGACGTTCACGGTCGTATCCCTCGTAATGATAATCAAGACCTATCTCTCCTATAGCCTTGATTTTTTGATTCTGTCTCACAGTATCACTGATGATGTCAAGATAATTCTCCGGAACATTGTCTGCATTTTCCGGATGAATTCCGGCAGCAGCATATATGTAGCCATATTGCTGCGAAAGTTTCGAATTTTCCTTTGTATCGTCCATTCCAGATGAAGCAAGCATCACCAGACTGATGCCATGACCCGGAAGTTCTTCCAGCAGTTTTTCTCTGTCGATATCAAAAGCTTCATCGGCATAGTGGGCATGAGTATCAAATATACCGGTCATGATTCAGTCTCCTGTGAAAAGAAATTGTTTTTCAGTTCTTCTGTCTGACTTCCGTTAATTATAAAATCCTTGCCGGAAGTTTTTCCATTGATCTGATATACGTCTGCAACCGTAAGATTGTATTCCGCCTTGCATTCAAACATATACTTTATAGCGTATTTCAAGTTGTCGTAGTCAGCTCTTGTAATATTTGTAAAAATACCGCTGTGATTTATTATCTGATCAAAATTGTTTTCAAGATGTTCTGCAACCGAACGGGCATCGGCTCCGTTCACCATATACTGCATAAGCACAGCCGCCTTGAAAGCACGTTCCTTTTCTCCGCCCGTAAACATCGCATAGGTAGCGTATGTTTCCATCTGCTCACTGCTTAGATTATGCCGGCTGCCGTCTCCCTCGAATCCGCCGAACTGAACATCTACAGGGAATGAGGAAACACATCCTGTCATATCGCAGACACGCCTGAAAGCATCGGAGTCAAAAGTCATATAACGTTCAACGGGAATATCAAAAACTGATTCTACGAATTTTGCAGCCTTTGCGCCCTTTCCGTCCTCATTGAAAGCGCCCTCCATGCTTTGTTGTTTACCATCAATAAGAGCTATTGTATTGGACGGAATTCCTATAAACACAATCTTTTTTTCTTTGGGCATAGATCTCATCAGCATAAATGTCGTTTTACACTCCTGTTCCGGTGTGGAAAGCATGAGCAAAACCGTATGATTATCTTCTTCCGTTACGATTTTAACATCTTTTCCCGGCGCTTCAGTAAGAGGTTCCTCACGGTTGAGATATTTCATCAGTATCATAGTGCCTCCGCCGATAATTATAAGTCCTATAAAAAGAGTTGCAAGAAATGGTATTGCAATGTGTCCGCTTTTTTTCTTTGACATGGTTGTTGTCTCCTTCTCAAAATTTCATTTTGTAAACTATTGCAAATTTCTGCATTTGTGATATAATATATATGACAGATCACGTTATGCTAAGAAACTTCTGAATTTTATTATATCATATAATAACAAATATTTCAAGAGCTTTTCAAAACTGCACTCTGTCTGCTTTAAAGAGAGGAGAAACACATGAAAGAACAAAGACATCTGCACAGAGCATGGGCTGAAATATCGCTCGGAGCGCTGAAAAACAATATAGATATCATAAAAAAACTTAATTCCCTGTCAACAGAGATCATGGCGGTCGTCAAGGCGGACGCATACGGTCACGGCTGCGAAAAGGTAGTGACCTGCCTTGAAAAAGAATGCGGCATAAAATATTTCGCCGTTTCCAACATAGACGAAGCGGCAGAAGTCCGCTCTCTATGCCCCGATGCCGAGATACTTATTCTTGGATATACACCGCCGGAATATGCCGAAGATCTTCTCCGGTACAATATCATACAGGGAATAGTCTCAACCGAATATGCCAACGAACTCTGCTCCGCAATATCCGGACATCTCAGGTGTCATATCAAAATTGATACCGGCATGGGACGTATCGGACTGCGCCATGAAACTCCCGAAAGCTGCGCCGATGAAATTGCCGGAATATGCCGTATGGAAAAGCTCTCCGTAGAAGGCATATACACGCATTTTGCCGCAGCCGACAGCGGCGATCCGGATAATATAGAATATACCGACCGTCAGCAAGCCTTTATAACCGATACATACGACTGTCTGGTGAAAAAAGGTATATCTCTTCCCCACGTTCACTTCATGAACAGCGCCGCCACCTGTTACCGCAACAGTCCACGGAGCACGCTTTCAAGAGCCGGAATCATAATCTACGGTCTGCATCCGGATATAAGCCTTGAAATACCGTCAGAACTTCGTCCTGTAATGTCCCTCAGAGCTGTCATTTCTCATGTAAAAACCGTTGAAGCAGGAACTTGCATCAGCTATGGACGTACTTTCAAAGCACCCGGTAAAATGCGCATTGCAACGGTGACTATCGGCTATGCGGACGGCTATTCACGGCTGCTTTCTTCAAAGGGTGAGATACTTGTCCACGGCAGAAGATGCAGAATTGCCGGCAGAGTATGCATGGATCAGCTCATGATCGACGTGACTGATATTCCGGAGGCACGTCCGGGAGATATTGTAACCCTCATCGGTTCGGACGGTACAGAAACGATCACCGCCGACGAACTGGCTTCCGTTTACGGAACTATCGGTTACGAGGTAGTCTGCGGAATATCAAAGCGGGTGCCGAGAATCTATACCGAATAAAGGAGAAGATATGAATGAAAAAATCAATGACCATCGCCTATGAAGTAGGCAGTAATCTTTACTTAAATCTAACAAATCAGTGTCCCTGCGCCTGTACATTCTGCATAAGAAATCATGCGGACGGCGCTTACGGTTCAGATCCGCTCTGGCTGGAGCATGAACCTTCAATGGAGGAGATCACCGCTGCTCTCAACGATCTTGATCTTGGCAAATACAACGAAATCGTTTTCTGCGGCTACGGCGAACCTACCTGCCGTCTGGAAACTGTTATCGAAACGGCTGAGTGGCTCAAATCAAAGCTGAACGGTAAAGTTACACTCAGAATAAATACCAACGGTCTGGGCGATCTCATCAACGGAAGATCAATTGCAGAAGAACTCTGCGCCGCTATGGATGTGGTTTCCGTTAGCCTTAACGCCGGAACGAAAGACGAATATATGAAAGTCACACGTCCGAAATACGAAAACGCTTTTGAAGCTATGCAAAAATTTACGGCTGACTGCGTAAAAACCGGTGCTGCTGATATCATAATGTCCGTTGTGGATGTCATACCGCAGGAACAGATCGACGCATCCCGTGAGATCGCTGAAAAACTGGGTGCAAGGCTCAGAGTACGTACTTTTGATGAGTAATCCTGTCAGAAACAACAAAAATTTTGTTTGATATTCATACAATATTACTGTTATTTTTTTGCTTCTAAATATTGACGAAACATTGATATTGTGATATAATGATAAATGAAAATATCATTTACACCGTATCTTATCGGTGTCGCATAGGATATCAAGGAGTTTTTTATGAATAAAGGAAAAATCCTCATTGCTGTTTCGGCTGCAATGATATGCACCGCCGGTCTCACTACAGCAGCAGTTATCGTCTGCAAAAGACTTTATGAGAAACATTATTTCTCGGTAAACGATTTCAGCAGCAATTTTTAATATTTGAAAATTGTCTGATAATTCTAATAAAGAAGGTTGAATAAAATGGAAATCAAATTCACAAAAGCAGAAACTTTAAAGACCAAGCCTCAGCCAGGTGAAAAGCTCGGTTTTGGTCATATCTTTACTGACTATATGCTGGTAATGCCCTATGACGAGGGTCAGGGTTGGCATGATCCGGAGATAAAACCATATGGAAACTTCGAGCTTTCCCCTGCCGCTATGTGTCTCCATTACGGTCAGACGGTCTTTGAAGGACTCAAAGCATACAGAACAGCTGATAATAAGATCCAGCTTTTCCGCCCTGAAGAGAATTTCAAGAGACTGAACAAGTCCAACGAAAGGCTTGTTATCCCTGAACTCCCTGAAGAACTTGGTATGCAGTGTCTTATGGAGCTTCTTCACATTGAAAAAGACTGGGTTCCCGCAAAAGACGGCGAATCACTCTACATAAGACCCTTTATCTTCGCCTGCGATCCTTTCCTCGGTGTTAAGCCCGGCGAGCACTATCTCTTCATGATTATTCTTTCTCCCTCTGGTGCTTACTATGAGAGCGGTCTCAACCCCGTAAACATCTACGTTGAAAGCAAATATGTCCGTGCAGTAAGAGGCGGTATGGGCTTTGCAAAGACAGGCGGAAACTACGCTGCATCACTTATCGGTCAGGACGAGGCTCATAAGCAGAACTACTCACAGGTTCTCTGGCTGGACGGCGTTGAGCAGAAGTATATCGAGGAAGTAGGCGCTATGAATATCTTCTTCGTTATCGACGGCGAAGTCGTAACTCCTATGCTCCAGGGCAGTATTCTCCCCGGAATCACCAGAAAATCCGCTATTGATGTCTGCAAAGCAAAGGGTATTCCGGTTTCCGAAAGAAGAATCACTATTCAGGAAATCGCCGATGCATATGACGCCGGTAAACTCAACGAGGTATTCGGCACAGGAACTGCCGCTGTAATCTCTCCTGTAGGTCATCTCAAGTGGAACGACAAGGTTATGGAGATCAACGACAACAAGATCGGCAAGATCTCGCAGATGCTCTACGATACTATGACAGGAATCCAGTGGGGCAAGATTGAAGATACTTTCGGCTGGACTGTTGAAGTAAAATAAAATATCACATTATCGGCGATCTTTATGACCGCCGATTTTTATTTTTCTTATATGTTACCTCTGCAAGATATTCTGCGTCTATATAAGTGAAAGGAGATGAGAGCATGGACGATACCGATATAATCGGACTGTACTTTGAACGCTCACAATCGGCTATAAAGGAATCACAGCGAAAATATGAAAACTACTGCCGTACTGTTTCTATGAATATCCTGCACAACAGGCAGGATGCCGAAGAATGTCTCAGCGATACCTGGATGAAAGCATGGAGAACTATACCTCCGGAACGTCCGCTTTGCCTGTCGGCTTTTCTCGGAAAAATAACCAGAAATATTTCCCTGAGCCTGTGGCGCAGGAAAAATTCACAGAAAAGAAAATCCAGCGAGACTGACCTTTGCATGGACGAACTTTCAGAATGTATTCCGGAACGTCATGAAGGTTCTATCGCCGAGGATCTGGAACTGAAAGACGCTCTCAACCGATTTCTTGAAAGTCTGGGAAGCGACTCCCGGATTATATTCATGAAGCGGTACTGGTACTTTATCCCCGTGAAAAAAATCGCCGAAGAGCTTTCAATGAACGAGGGGGCAGTCAAAATGTCGCTTCTTCGTACACGAAAAAAGCTCCGCCAGTTTCTTGAAGAGGAGGATATCTATATATGAAAAAGAACGAACGACTTATGGAACAGCTGGGCGAGGTGGACGATAAATTCGTCACCGAAGCCGCACCCAAAACAAAGGCAAGGAAAAATCCCGTAAAATTTGCTGTTATAGGAACAATGGCGGTTGCCGCTGCCGGAGTGGTATTGTGGCAGGGAACAAAAAGTATCCCTGACAGAAAAGCCGATAAAATAACGCCTGACAAAGAAAAATCATACAGCCAGCGGATAGAATTCCCCGAAAATACCGGAGAACTGCCGGTTATACACACCCAGAACGGCGAGACCGGAGGTATGGGCTTTGAGGGATTCATGACTTACGATGTATCAGATCTGCTGGACGGAAATCCCAGCCGTGAAAACTGTGAATTTACTGAACTTCCGGTCTTTATAGAGCCAAGTAATGAAATTTACAGTCACGGAGACTTTCCCGTTTATTCAATGGATGAAATGGAAGAAAGATTAAAGGATATTGCCGGTCTGCTGACTGACGAAGAATTTACACCTGTTGACAGGCATCCCAATGGTGATTATTATAAAGCAAAAGCAGGGGATATCAGCCTTTCGATGTATGCGTATTCAAGCAGAATATATATAGAATTTGAATATCCAATTGAACTGCCAAACGAATACGATATTTGCGATACAACAGACAGAGATCATGCAGTAAGATCACTGCAATATCTCGGAGAAAAATACAAGAATATCATACGCATGGATGATCCCACACCTATAGTTTTTACGGATTTTAGCATTTACAATGAACCGCTAACAACGTTTGCTCTTTATGATAATTCAGAAGATCCTCTGACAGCTCTTATAAACTACAATTTACGCAAGGTTTATTTCTATGGCGGAAAAAATCTCAGCACAATTTCTGTATACGACGATTATGACTACAAGGAATTCGCCGGAATGTACCCCGTTATCAGCTATGACGAGGCATATGATAAGCTTATAGGCGGAGATTACTACACTACTGTATGGGAGGAAGAATATCTTCCGGACGGAATAAACACCGATGAGATATTCTTTACAGGAATCAGCTACAAACGCACTGCTGATTATAAATACACTCTCCCCTACTACCGATTTCTTGTTGAACTTCACCCTGAACGAACAGGCGATTATGCCTTCAGCGACGGTATGAAGGAATACGGAGCATTCTATATTCCGGCTGTTTCACCGGATTATCTTGTTATTGAAAATGAGGATGTTGCATTTAACTGAATAACAAAGCAGGGACGATACCGATATCGTCCCTGCTTTGTTTATTATTTAGAAGCCTTGCAGGCTGCGTTTCTGTCGTCGAGAGTAATGTTCACAGACTTACAGAGCTCCATAGCCCCAGCCCCCTGCGGAGTAGAAACTGCGGCTTCCAGCTGTCCGAACAGCGTTGAAAGTCTGTATTCCGAATCAGCTACCGCCGGACTGCTTACAGGATCGCTGTAGGTGATCTTCTCAGCAAGCTTTCTGAGTTCGCTCTGGAGCGTAGGGTCGTTAGTCTTAGTTACGAGATTCTGCGCCCGGAGCGCCAGGGACTTCATTAGCTTTGTATCAACTGCCGCAGCTGTCTCAAGATTCGTAATAGCTGTTCTTGCCATATTTGCTGACATACCAAACAGAAGAGCAAATCCAAGCACAAGCAGGCAGAGCAGAAATGCAAGCCATGTAGGAAAGTCTCCGCTGCTGCCAACAGCAATAAGTACAAAGCTGAGTATCGTCTGTACCACAAGATACGAAATGCCTATCTTGAACAGCGGATATCCCAGAACTTTGCTTTTCAGATCTGAACCGACAGGATACGCAAGCTTGAAAACAGGTATCTGGAGTACTATCGCTGCAAGTTCTGCCACATATCCTATCCAGAAAACGGGTTCTTCCTTATCAAACGGGATAAGAAAGACTGCTGCCGAAAAGAGCGCAGCGACTATCAGCAGTACGGCTACGACCTGTGTTCTAATATTTTTCATAATTATTCTCCCTTCCCTTCCGCATTGGCTTCAGGTTTTGCTTTTCCGCAGTTGCAGCAGAACTTGGTTGTATTTTCAGTTCCGCACTCCGGACATATCCATTTATTGCTGTCAGCCGGCTTGGGCTTTCCGCAGTTTCCGCAGAATTTCGTTGTATTTTCAGTTCCGCATGAACACGTCCATGTATTTGCGTTCTGCGGCTGTGGTCTGGATTTTCCGCAGCTTCCGCAGAATTTTGTTGTATTTTCAGTTCCGCAGGAGCACACCCATGTATCTGGTGATACTGCATTCGCAGTTCCGGATACGGCTGCGGTCATAGGAGTCATAACATTCTTGGTCATATCAACAACGCCGCTCATAGCTCCGAGGGCAATGCCAAGACCTGCTATATCGCCAACGGCGCTTCCTCCGGCACTGCCGCCCATGTTCTTGGCAGCCTCAACGCCGATCTCACGGGCTGTCTGCTCACGATATGTAAAGCCTTTCATTTTCATTTCCTCTGCCTCTGCGGCTGCTCTGAGCCTGAGTGCCTGAGCCTCTCCCTGAGCGGATATCACCTTGAGCTGTGCCTCCGTCTCTGCCTGAACTGCCATACGCTCTCTTGCCTTTTCAGCCTCTGCTTTAAGTATCTCCTCCTGACGTATTTTCAGGAACATATCGGCGTGCTGCTGTTTCAGACGTCTGTAATTCGGGTCGTCGTCGGGAGTCATGACCGTCTCAACGTAGAATTCCGGCATGATAAGACCGTATTCTTCAAGGGATTCATTGATATTCTGACGCAGACTGCCGGAAATATCCTCCAGATGTTCGTCTATTTCAAGAATATTGATATTGCAGCTCTTGATTATGCGTGCAAGATTGCTCTTGACTTTTGTGATAATCATTGCCTTGAACTTTGAAACAGCAGGACCGTACTCGTTGGAATCAGAAGTAAGGGATTTATAGGACATTCCATCGGCAGTTCCCACAAGCTTTATGAGGAGCTTCCGTGAATCGTTTACCAGCAGACTGAACTGACCGCAGGCGCCGATTTCAATAGGAAGTCCCGAATCGGGTTCAATAAAGCGGACTTTTGTATCGGTTCCCCACTTTATGCCCATCTGTACTGCCTTGTTTATAAAATAAACTTCAGCGTGAAAAATAGTTTCTGCATTCGTAGGGAGCTTGAACGCCCTGTTGAAAAACGGCAGATTCTGCGTTTCCAGAGTATGTCTGCCTGCTCCGAAGAGGTCAAGAGCCATTCCGTCACGGAAGAATACAGCCTCCTGTGCCTCGTGAACGATAAGCTGAGAACCAAGATTAAAATTCTCGATTTTATGCTTGTGAACAAGATCCTGATTAGTACCGTCGTACATTATGACACTTGCCACGTCGTTATCAGGAAGTTTCGGTTCGTCTTTTTTACCAAACATCATTAATTTCCTCCTTTGGTATCGTGTTTTATTTTTTTGTGAAAGATCATTTTTCCAAATTTAACTGTCAGGAATATCACTGCCAGATGAGCAGCAAAAACAATAGCAGTATCTGTTATAGAATCCGTTGAATGAAACGTCAGAAGCGGCGTCACGATTGCTGCACCAATTATTCCGAATTTCTGGAGCTGCCACTTATTAATGTTTGTTTCACCGCTGACGGCAAGTTCCATCATTATGAGCGCAAACACAAAAATACATGATGCCGCCGCTGTAATAAACAGATTCCTGCCGTAAATAATCATTTCTTCATCCATAGCAATATCAATGTTTCTGCCTATAACGACAAACGCAGCAAATGCTATTACCGAAAAAAAGATAACGTGTTTTACCCGGCGTTTCTCATGCTTCTGATTTGCCGCTGCTTGTTCAAGTATCTTTTTTTCCATTATTACAGCTTCATTTTTCCGCCGTTCCTCTTCCAGATGCTCCTGTTCGTAATCCGAAGTTTCTTCATATTTCATAGAGCAGCTGAACGCCAGCCGTCCGGAATCTTTATATCCGCTGATCTGCTCAAAGAGTTTCTGAGCATCGGCGTAATCTCCGGATTTTTCTGCTGATCTCATAAGATTTACGGCTTTCTGATATACTTCTTCAAGCTTGGTGCTGCACAAGGCTATAAGCTCGGTGCTTGCGGGATCGGATGATATTTCTTCAAGCATTATCTTTGCTTTCAGGTAGTCGCCGTTGTCCGATGGTGAATCCATCAGAGACTTTGCCTCGGACAAGGTCTTATCTTCTATATCACGCAGCATTTTTTCAGCCCGATCTTTGCCGTCAGGCGCACCGCCGTATGCTCCGAGTGCAGTATAGATACCCAGAGCTTTCAGTATATCGCTGCGTGAGACATCGCCTTCAAGGAGCTTTCCTGCATAAAGGCAGCGTGAATTCATCTCATATGTACACAATCTTTTTTTCAGATCGCCCTCTGCAAATCTGTAAGCCTTTTCGTAGCTGTCCATATTGCCGATAGGTCTGCTGTATGTCATTAGCATATTCTCATGAGGCAGCCGGAGTTCCGCCATAAGCCGTGCAAGATAAGCGGATGCATTTTTCGGATCGGCATCAAGAGCCTTTTCACAGTAAGCTTCTGCCTGACTGAAATTTTCATCCTCCAGAAAAAGCATTGCTCTCTGAACAAAAGCATCAGCGCTGTAGACTGCCGTTCCGGAGGAAACAGCCGTTTCACTGCCGGTTATCTTCTCAATACCTCTCAATAAATCCTGCATATATCCGACTTTGGAAACATCCTGCGACTGAAGTGCTCTGAATTCCGGCGGAAGATCATAGGGATTCATGTCACGATAGCACGGAATAACGGTCTTTTCCTGTCCCTGATCCGCAAGTGCAAGGAATCTCGACCACTCGTTTTTCACCCATACGGAATTGAAATTCTCAGGCTTTGAACCGACTGCAAGCATTATCTTCGCACTATTGAGTGCCGCAAAAATATACGGTTCATATTCTTTGCCCAGCTTATCCTCAAGAGTTATTCTTGAAAAGAAAACCCTGTATCCATTGTCGGTAAGTTCTTCATAAATATCCTGTGCGATAACGCTGTCGATTGTACGGTTTCCGCTGCTGTCAGTTTCCTTATAACATATGAATATATCAAAAGGTTCTTCTTTCTGCGATATATCAAGGAT
>UQXS01000022.1 GCA_900545125.1 uncultured Ruminococcus sp. | reverse complement strand
CGATTGATCCCATAATAAATCCTCCTGAAAATTATTCTTCCGCTTCCATTGCCTCTGCCATAAACAGAGAGGTAAGGAAAACGAATACGTATGCCTGTATGCATCCGTCGAAAATATCGAAATAGAAGCTGAGAACCAGCGGTACTCCCACCGGAACGACAAGTTTTACAAGCTCCATTACCACGAATGCGCCGAGAACGTTTCCGAAAAGACGCATACAGAGCGAAAGAGGCTTGATGAAAAGCTCAAGAATGTTGATAGGCAGAAGCAGCGGCATAGGTTCGACAAAGCTGTGAGCCCAGCCCTTTCCGCCTCGTTCCCTGATACCGCTGTACTGTATCAGCAGAATAGCGAATATCGCCAGTGTTGCGGTAACGCCGAGATCTTTTGTCGGCGGTCTCAGTCCCACAATTCCGATGATATTTGAAATACCGATATAGATAAGCAGCGTTTCAAGTATGGGCAGATACTTTTTACCCTTTGGTCCGAGAATGCCAAGGAAGAAGTTATTCATCCAGTTTATTCCTATTTCCAGCAGACACTGAGCGCCTGTCGGAACGGTTTTCAGCTTTCTGACTATCAGTATTGAAATAAGCACGACCACTGCCATGATGCCCCAGGTCATAACGCAGGACTCAGGCACGGGGATACCTCCGAATATGGGTATAGTGAATGCTACACGGCATTCAAGCTCTTCAAGGAGCTTATCGGCAATACTCATAATGCAGCACCTTCTTTCATAAAAGATAATAAAACGGAGAATCTGGGCAGTGATTCACAGTCTTTGTGTGTTGCTGCCTGAAAACTCTCCGTTGATCCATACAGAATTTGCGGAAGCTCTGCTTTCCGGAGCAGAGCAGTTTCCACATATAATAATATAACAAAAGCCATAAATTGTCAAGAGATTAACGAGAATTTTCAATTAATTTTCGTTATCCTGACTTTCCGCAAGAGAAACAGCATTGGACAGTCTTTCTATTGCTCCGGAGTTGAGTTTTTCCGTCAGTCTCACCCTGTCCAGTTCACGCTTGAAAGAAGTAAGCTCTCCGGCAATTTTTTTCATGATTTCCGTGTTTTTTTCCTGCTGATCTTCCAGAGCGCACACACGCTTTATAAGACTGTTGATATTTGATGCAAGAGCCTCGTTTACATCGTTCTGTCTTTCGCCGAATTCGGTCAGCTTTTCGGCAGATTTCGTCATTTTCACCTTTTCATGACCGTCAAAGGCTCTTATAAATTCGTTTGTAAGCTTTGTTTCTGACATCTTTATCACCTCAGTATTTTATGGCATATTTCTCCAGTAATTCAGAGTATCTTCAATGGTTTTCTCCATTGAGATCTCCGCTTTCCAGCCTGTATCTTCATATATTCTTGAAACGTCCGGCTCTATGACCGGGATATCCGAAGCCCGCATTCTTGCAGGATCCTGTTTTACTTCGATATCAGCTGAGGAGAATCCAAGAGCCGTATTGAGGATGTACTGTATTTCAACAGCCTTTCCACGGCCGACATTGTACGTCCTGCCGCTGATTCCCTTTTCGCCGAGCAGACGATATGCCCTGACCACATCACGGACATCTGTGAAATCCCTGCGTGCGGAAAGATTTCCCACGCTCATTACTGCCGGAGCATCGCCTTTTTCGATAACTGCTATCTGACGGCAGAAGTCGGAAATAACGAATACAGGGAGCTGTTCCGGGCCGGAGTGATTGAAGGCTCTCACCATTACAATATCCATGCCGTAAGCACGGGCGTATATCTCGCCCAACATCCCCTGACAAGCCTTTGTTGCGGCGTAGATATTGCCGGGATTCAGCGGTTCGTTTTCGGAAAGAGGGCAGGCGTCCGGACGGATAAATCCGTATTCTTCACCGGAACCGATAAGCAGCAGCCGGATATCCTTTTTATCCGAGTTTCTTACCGCCTCCAGAACGTTTATCGTACCGATAACGTTGATATCCGCCGTAAGCTGCGGTTTTTTCCACGAAACGGCAACGGAGCTCTGCGCCGCCAGATGATATATCACATCCGGCTGAATTTCTTCTATAAGGGGAAGAACGGCGTTTCTGTCCAGAATATCAAGGGTGCGGATGCTGCAATTTTCCGCAATGGATTCATTTTCAAGGCAGGTCGCATAAACTTCATGACCTGCGGCTTTCAGTTCACGGATGAGATATCCTCCCACAAAGCCTGCACCGCCTATTATAAGAGCATTCATATCAGATCGCCCTCCTTTCCGGTTAGTATGCGGTAAATACTTTCAACTGCAATATTTTCGCTGAATTCGCTGCGTACTCTTTCTGCGGCGGCTTTTCCCATTATTTCCCGCAGATCGCTGTTTCCGGCAAGCAGATTAATGGCATCGGCAAGAGCTTTCGGGGCGGATTTTTTAACTGTAAGACCTGTAACTCCCCCAAGGCTTACATGGGGAACTCCTGACGGCAGATGAGTATTTATCACCGGTTTGCCGTAAATCATTGCTTCAAGCTGGACTATCCCGAACGCTTCGCTTTTTTCTACCGACGGCAGTACGAAGATATCGCAGTCAGCATATGCCTGTTTAAGCTCGTGATCGGGGAGAAATCCGAGGAAATGCACCTTGCTGTCCAGTCCCTTTTCATGAGCGTATTTTTTCAGTTCCGGTTCAAGAACTCCCGTTCCTGCGATAAAAAGTTCGCATCCCCTTACACGGCGGAAGGCTTTCAGCAGGATATCCACGCCCTTGTAATAGACAAGACGTCCCGTGAAAAATATCTTTACGCTGGAGGGATCGCTGCATTTTTCCGTAAGGACAGGCTTTTTCCTGATATTAAGATACTTTTCCGGTGCGATGCCGTATGGGGCGATCCTGCATTTGCCGAAATATTCCGTAAGATAATCCGAGCCGAAATAATGTCCCCACGTAGCTATGGCTATGGCATCGGCACGCCTGAGCAGCCGGTTCATGAAAGGCTTGTAAATAAGCATCAGTTTTTTCTGTTTTACGATGTCGCTGTGCCACGACAGAACCACTCTGCCTCTGAATCCGGACAGAAGAGCAGCCACATCCGCCAGCGGAAAAGGCATATGGATGTGTACTACATCGGCGTTTTTCGCCATTTTTCGGAAAAGTTTTATAAAAGTAAAGGAGATGGGACATTTGAACAGCGTTCCGAGACTTGCGGCACGTGTGACATCAATTCCGTTTATCTTCTGACGGACGGTCTTTCCTCGTTCGTCACGGCACACAAGGACTTTTACGTCGGCGTCATAACTGTCAGCAAGTTTTTCGGAATACATCCGGACGAGAGTTTCTATTCCGCCCACGTGAGGATAGTATGCCTTGTTTACCTCTAAGATACGCAGTTTTTTCGTCATTGTAACAGCTCCTTGTAGATGTTGTAAAGCTTACGGGCGGAATTTTCCCATGTGAATTCCCTTGCACGTTCCGTACCTCGTATACTCAGGTCACGGCGGAGTTCCTCACTGGAATACAGTCTGTATAATCCCTGGGCAATGCTTTTTACGCTGTAGGGGTCTACGATAACGGCGCAGTCTCCGGTGACTTCCGGCAGAGATGCCTCTCCGGACACCAGCACCGGAACTCCGCACGCCATTGCTTCAAGGGGGGGCATACCGAATCCCTCGTAAAGCGACGGAAAAACAAAAGCCACAGCTCCGCACATAAGGGCAGTCATGTCGCCGGAAGGAACATATTTCGTAAATATCACACGATTTTCCAGACCGAGGGATTTGACACGGGCGTATATTCCGTCGCAGAGCCAGCCTTTTCCGCCTGCCAGAACGAGTTCAGGGGGATTTTTTACTTTCTTTGCAAAAGCACTGTAGGCTGAGATAAGACGTTCGAGATTTTTTCTTGGCTCGATAGTTCCGAGATATAGGAAATATTCTCCCTTTATTCCCAGAGATGCCTTTACATCGGCTATTTTCTGTTTGTCATCGCACGGACGGAATTTTTCCGTATCGACTCCGCACGGAACTACACGCAGCTTTTTTTCGCACCACGGGTAGTATTTGACGATTTCAGACCGTGAAAATTCCGAATCGGTAACGACGATATCCGCACGTTCAAGGGATTTTTTCAGTCCGGCTTCAAGCATGAAGCGAGTTCTTCCCCTGACCGTTTCCGGAAATGCTTTGCATACCATATCATGAACGGTAACAACGGTTTTTCCCTTTACTCCGGGCGGAATGATATAATTGAAGAAATGGGTTATATCCGATTTCTTTCCAAAAAATAAGGAGTAAGGCAGGGGGAGCGTCACCGACAGAATCCGGTAAAGTTTTTTCGGGAAATATGAGATATTCAGCTTTATTTTTCTTCCGGAAAACTGTTTTATCCGTTTTGCGGCATTTCCCCTGCGGTCGGCGAAAAAGCTGTATTCAAAACGATGTTCCGGATAGAGTTCTGCCAGTTTCATTGTCTGACCTGCCTCGCACCAGCCGATGCCGGTTATCTTGTCGGAAATAAGTGGAATTGCGTCAAATGTTATTTTCATACTTCCTCCTTGTTCCATTAAATCCGATAGGGCGGAATATTTTCCGCCCCTCTGACATTTAACCGATAATTTCCTTGACCTTTATTTCGTTTTTAACAAGTTCAAGATCGTTCTTTACCATTCTTTCAACGAGATCGGAGAAAGAGATCTCACGTTTCCAGCCGAGTTTTTCCTCTGCCTTTGCGGGATTGCCAAGGAGAATATCCACTTCGGCAGGACGGAAGAACTTCTTGTTCACCTTTACGATAGTCTTGCCGTTGGCTTTGTTGATGCCGATTTCGTCAATGCCCTCGCCCTGCCACTGAACTTCGATTCCGACGTGTCTGAAAGCAGTCTCGACGAATTCACGGACGGTTCTTGTCTCGTTGGTAGCGATAACGTAGTCGTCGGGCTTATCCTGCTGGAGCATGAGCCACATTGCACGGACGTAGTCCTTGGAGTGACCCCAGTCACGCTTGGAATCCATGTTGCCGAGTTCCATGTACTCCTGCACGCCCAGACTGATACGGGCGGCAGCGTCCGTGATCTTTCTCGTTACGAACTCGATGCCTCTTCTCTCGGATTCGTGGTTGAAGAGGATACCGGAGCAGGCGTACATACCGTAGCTTTCACGATAGTTTTTTGTGATCCAGTGACCGTAGAGCTTTGCAACTCCGTAGGGGCTTCTCGGATAAAAAGGCGTAGTCTCACACTGCGGAATAGCCTGCACAAGACCGAACATCTCGGAGGTAGAAGCCTGATAGAAGCGGCATTCCGGCTTTACTATCCTGATAGCCTCCAGCATATTTGTAACGCCGAGAGCATCAATATCGGCAGTGCCGAGAGGAGTATCCCAGCTTGTGGCAACGAAAGACTGAGCGGCAAGGTTGTATACCTCGTCAGCCTGCGAGATCTTCATAGCGGAAATAAGGGATACGGGGTCGGTCATATCGGCGTAGATAAGGTGTACCTTGTCCTTGAGATGAGCAATATTGCCGTAGTCAACGGTAGCTTTTCTTCTCCAGATACCGTATACGTTATAACCCTTTTCGAGGAGCAGTTCTGCAAGATAAGATCCGTCCTGACCTGTAATACCTGTAATAAGTGCGTTTTTCATATATATTCTCCTTTAGTTTTTTAAAGATCACACAAGCTCTGTTCTTCCGTTTTCCTTGAGCTGTGCAATGACTTTTTTTACATCCTGTGTATTGTTCTTGGAGCAGACAAGAAGAACGTCGTCTGTGTCCACGATGATGAGATCTTCCGTACCGATAGCGGCAATAAGGCGTTTTCCGCCGCAGACGGTCGTTCTTTCGGCATCGACGGCGATAACGTCGCCGCTGATGAAGTTCTTGTTCTCGTCGGTTTCGTTGATGCGTTCAACGGCGAGCCAGCTTCCCACGTCGTCCCAGCCGAAGCTGCCGGGGAGGGTATAGATATCCGAAGCTTTCTCCATAATGCCGAAGTCAACGGATTCGCTGGGAAATGCGCTGAATTCCCTTACGAGAACCTCCTCGAAATCAGGAGTGCCGAAACTTGCGGCGATTCTTTCCGCACCATCGGCGACATCGGGCATAAATTCCTTCATATTCGCCATTATGGACGATATCTTCCAGACGAACATACCGCTGTTCCAGAGGTACTTTCCGGAAGAGAGATACTTCTTTGCCGTAGGCAGATCAGGCTTTTCAACGAAGCGTTCCACCTGATATGCGTCGCCTTTTTCCCCGCCGAAATTTATATATCCGTAGCCTGTTTCGGGATATGTCGGAGTTATGCCGACAGTAACGAGATTTTTTCCCTGTTCGGCGACGGCAACGGCTTTTTTAAGGGTCTTGATATATATATTTTCATAGCCGATAAGGTGATCCGAGGGCAGAACCAGCATTATTGCGTCGTCGTATTTTCTGCCGATAACGGCTGCCGCAAAGGCAATGCACGGAGCTGTATTTCTGGCGCACGGTTCTGCAAGGATATTTTCAGCCGGAACATCCGGAAGCTGATCTTTCACAAGACCGGTGTAAGCCGCATTGGTGACGATAAAGATATCCCCGGCATCCACGAGAGGTCTGAGACGGTTCACGGTTTTTTGTATCATGGTCTCGCCGTCCGAGGTGAGGGAAAGGAACTGCTTCGGGCAGGAGTTCCTGCTTTTCGGCCAGAAGCGTTCGCCTCTGCCGCCAGCCATTATAACTGCTGTTATTTTCATTTATCATTGTCCTCTTTTCTTGTACCCAGTATGTTTTCCTCTGTCTCGGCGTTTGTTTTGCCGGGGAAAAGCATGGTTTTAAGGGTCATGAGTATTATCTGAAGATCCAGCCGTATAGAGTAGTTTTCAATATACATCAGATCCATTTTCAGCTTGTCGTAAGGTGTGGTATCATATACGCCCGTTACCTGCGCATAACCTGTAAGTCCTGCCTTGACTTTAAGGCGGAAACCGAATTCAGGCATTTGTTTTTCGTATTCTTCGGTAAGCTCCGGACGTTCGGGGCGTGGACCGACAACGGACATATCGCCTTTCAGGATGTTGAAAAGCTGCGGAAATTCGTCTATCCGGAACTTCCTCAGTATCTTTCCGACAGGAGTTATTCTGTCGTCCTCTTCGGAAGCAAGCTGAGGTCTGCCGTCTTTTTCGGCATCAACGATCATGCTGCGGAATTTGTAGACGAAAAATTCCTTTCCGTCGGTGGTCAGTCTTTTCTGCTTGTAGAGCACAGGGCCTCCGTCATAGAGCTTAACGGCGATCGCCGAGATCATCATGAAAGGCAGAGCCGGAATTATTGCTGCGAGCGAGAAAACAATATCGAATATCCTCTTGACAAAGCGCTGTTCAAAGTCAAGACCGTAATTGCGGCAAAGCAGCAGCGGCGTGTCAAACAGCCTGATATCGTCTGCGCCTCTTATAATAATATCGGAAATTTTTGGGGCAATATACGCTCTGATAGAATTTTCAAAGCAGAATTTGATATAGTCGTTTCTCTGTTCGGCAGGGATGTCGCAGATAATAACGCCTTCGTATTTCAGAAGCTGTTCTCTGATTCTTTCCGGATCATCCTCAGCACTGACAGATTCGCATATCATGTACTTGTCCACACGCTGACTCATTTTCATAACGAGAGCTGCCGCCTGACTGCTGCCGTAAAGGATTATCAGCCGTCTCGGCGGATACATAATGAAATACAGCTTTCCCGTAAAGACAGTCCACAGGGATATTATGCCGAAATCGGTAAAGGTCATCAGTACGATAGGAACGCCGTGCATGAAATGTCGGCCGATAAGGCTTATGAGAAAATAAGTCATGGTATTAACGCAGACCATTGATATAAGCTGCGAGAAGAGCATATCCGTTTTTTTGAGATATCCCAGTTTAAGACCGCCGTATGCCTTGAAAAACAAAATTACAAGCATACTGTATATTCCTATGAGCACCCAGTTTCCACGCCTGTAGTATGGCAGAATGATGGCATCGCTGTAGTAAGTGTACCAGACAAATGCGAAAATTCCGGTAAGCAGAGCCATAAGTATCAGTGCGGCACCGAAAGAGATAAAACGTTTGTATCTGTCTCTTTTACTGTTTTTAGTTATCATTTCTATTCCTGACAACACATCAGCAGAGTGTTATTTCCTTTTTCATTTGATCCTGAATACCATGTAAGTATTCAAATTAATTATATCAAACAGCCGATATTCTGTCAATAGATTCCGGTGAAATTTACAAGTTTTTTTTCATTTTTCATGCATATTAGCCAAAAAAATCAAAGCGGATAAAAAGAGAACCTGTCTGAACAGGTTCTTTCAGAAATATCAATTTTTCACCTTGAATTCGGAATTGCTTCTCAGAGCCGACTTATATCTCAGACGGAGTTTGTCGGTGATGAGAGCAATAAATTCGGAATTAGTCGGTTTTCCTTTGCCGGTATCTACGGTATATCCGAAAAATGCGTTGAGAGTATCCACGTTGCCTCTGTCCCAGGCAATTTCGATGGCGTGGCGGATGGCACGCTCTACACGTGAGGAGGTAGTATCGTAAATTTCTGCAACGGTAGGGTAGAGAAGCTTTGTTACACTGTCAAGAAGAGCCTTGTCGCTGATGGAATAGAGGATAGCCGTTCTGAGATAGTGATAGCCTTTTATGTGCGCAGGTACGCCGAGCTGATGAATTATATCGGTAACGACTATTTCCATATCGTCGCTGAGACTGTTGGCTTTATCGCCGAGAGAAGAATTGATGGCAGCGCAGAGATCGTCGGCATCGTAGGGTTTCAGCAGGAACTTTGAAGCTCCGTTATCCATTACCTGACGTTCGATGAATTCGTTGTCAAATGACGAAGTAACAATAAATACCGGGAATTTTACTCCCAGTTCACGTACTCTTTTCATAATGGTGACAACGTCTCCGTTCTGGGCACTGACATCAAGAACAGCAACATCCGGCGGTTCTTTTCTGATAGATTCGAGGATAACGCCGCAGTCCTTTCTTCTTGTATATGCGTACATTCCACGTTCACGCAGCTTGTTTGCAATGCTTACTCCTGTTTCGGCAGAATCGTCTCCTATAAGTACCTTTACTTTACCGTTCATTATTTTTATACCTCCATGTTATACAAATATCAGACCAGTGCCGGAAACGGCGGAATCGGGTAATTCTCTGGTTTCCGATGAGGTCTATCGTGCCAGAATTGCATTTTTCTGTCCTGTTAATATCATATCATATGTAACAATGGCGGTGCAATAATTTATTTTATCTAAATATCTGATGTTATAAGTTTTATTGGTGAAAAACGAAACACGCTCCGCAGAAAGCAGATAGGTGTATAAAATGCTCATTTATCAGTTATCAGTGTTTTTTATGCAGTTTTGCAAGTATACCGTCGGTTATATTGCGGACTCTTGTTCCCGGCGGAAACATTTTGTCGGCAAGTCGATAAAGAACTGATTTCTTTCGCTTTTTGCCGGAAAAGGGAATTATCTCCGGTTCTTTTACGGAAGAAGACCATTTTTTCAGTGCATCGGTCGAAAGATACGGTCTGAAAAGTTCCCTGTCACCGGAAGCGCAGCATTCTTCAAGGAAATCAAGAAATTCTCCGCAGCTTTCTGCGCCGTACTTTTCAAGATTTCCGCCGAAAAGACCGTCCAGCATTGTCCTGAAATCGTCCAGTCCGTCAAGAAATCTTTCGTCGGATTTCAGTGCCTGAATAATGAGGGGACGCATTTTTCCTCCTTTTCCGTATGATTCCGTGTCAAGTCCGGCAGCTCCGGCGGCAAGGAATCCCAGCATACAGCCGTCGCCGCAGAAATCGCTGAGAGCCTTTTTGTTCTGCGGATAATCAAAGCCGTATGCCGCATAAAGTCCCAGAGCGCAGTGAAGTGTCAGATATTTTGTGCTGTCATAGTCATAAAGATGCTTTTTGCGGATATATCCGAGAATTCTGCCGGATTTCTCCATAAGCTGCATTACCGGAGCGAGAAGAAGAGCTTTCGAGCCTTTGACGATAGGGAGTTCTATGTCAAATGCGACGCTGCTGCCGATATGAAGCAGTTTTCCTGCTTCTGTTCCGGAGGCGGAAAGAGCAGCATTGTACCAGCTTTCGGCGGTGCAGTTTTTTATTTCCGAGACTATGATAAGTTCGTCATACGAGCCGTAACCGCAGTTTTCAAGGATATTTTCAACAACATCACGGGGGTAGACGGATTCGGAAATAATCACCGTACGCTTTTTGTTTGCCTTTGCTTCACGGAACAGAGCCTTGCCGCATTCCCTGGGAAAGGAAAAATATGAAATAAGCTCGCATTCACGCTGCATGAGACGTTCCCTGCCCTCGGGACTTATACCGCTCAGCTTTGCAAAGATGCCGTATATCATTTCAAGTGTTACTCTGGGGTAGACTTCGCACTTTTTCAGCGCAGCCTCCTGAGCCTCCAGACGCAGCTCGGTGAAGGATTTTTTTCCTGTTTTGAAAAAAGAATACTCATCTTCCATAAAGAGGAACAGATCGCATTCTTCGGAAAATGGAGTCATTACAAGGGAATCCTGCATTTTGAAGCTGACCGCTTTGCGTTCCGGACTGCGGACTTCTGTTGTCATCCTGTCCAGAACAGCCGTCTGTTCCGGAGCGATACGCCGTTTAAAACCGTTTCCGCCGTACATATGTCACTCCTCCGTTTCTGTTTTTGTCTGTGTGGGAGCATCCGTCACAGCAGCAGATGTTTCCGGTGTCTTTTCCGTCTGCACGGTTATTTCCGGAATATCATCACGTCCGCTCAGTTCCCTGTACTCGTCGAGAGTCAGAGCACCCTCGGAATTATATGTCCTTATCAGCCTGTCGGAACTTGTATATTTTTCGGAATATTCTCCGTTTTCGTCCTCGATATATTCCCCGAACCACAGTCCGAAGAACGACCAGAGAGCGTTGTCCCTGTAAGCACTGTCCACATCGGGAACACTTCCGCATTCGGCGAGAGCTATGGGCTTTTTGCTGCCGGCGAACTTCTGGACAGCAGCAAAATTCTCGTAGTAGCTGCTGCCGTAGTCTTTTTCGCCGCTGCGGTAGATATCAACGGCAGCGATATCGTAGGTGGAGGGGTCAACAAGAGTACTTTCACTCTGACCGTTCCAGATCCAGATAAGATTATCGAGTTCAAAGTAACCGGAAAGGCGGTCATAGAGCAGCTTCCAGAGCCATTTGTAGGAATCGCTGCCGTCTGCGCCCCACCAGTACCAGTCGCCGCTGCCCTCCGGCAGAGGACGCCACAGTACCGGAACTCCCTTGTTTTTCAGCGAGGTGAGCTGTCCTGCCATGCTGTCTATATCCAGTATGAGACTGTAGCATCCGGCGGAGATCTTTCCTTCGCCGTACAGTCCTCTTATTTCCTCCTGAGAGAGCATGGCAATGTTGATATCGGTCATAGCATCCGACAGCCTGAAATCCGTCTCCGCCGTTCTTATCGAGCTTTTTTCGGAGGGAGCGTTCCAGAACCAGCTTACACACGGGATACCGCCGTTTCTGTACCAGTCGGCGCAGGCTTCGATATCCTGATAACTGTCGTCGTATGAACCTCTGGGAACGGAAAGGTTGGAACAGCGGATGACCGGATATTTTCCGGTAGTTCTGTATATAAGGTCAAGCTCGGAGTTGTCCTCGTCCGCAGCGTACTGACCGGTGATGATATATTTTCCGTAGCAGCCTGAAATGAAGTCCATGACATCTCTGGCTGCTTTTCCGGCGTTTTTGTTGGACGGAACTCCGTCCGCATCGTAGCTTATGCTTCCGAGAGAGGCACTGTCCGTCAGCTTGAGATAATCAAGGCAGATATTTCCTTTGACGGGATTTACGGTGATCTCCGAACCGCCTTTTACAAGAAATACGCCGTGAACGGTTATCTGATTGAATTTTCCGCCCTTAACGGTTCTGAATGTGGTAAGCTGTTTTCCGTTAAGGAGAATGCGGCATTCCGTTTCGCTCTCCGAGGCGATATTAAAGGAAAGATCGTAATGCTGATTGCTGGGGGCACTGACACTGAAAGTGACAGATTCGCTTCCGCCTGAGGGGAATCCCGTAAGGTATCCTTCTCCGCTGAAGTTGTCCTTTTTCTTTTCGATCCTCAGTGCTTTGGAGAAGTCTGTATCCTCAGCTTCGTAGAAATCGCCGGTATTCTGTTTTTTTACTTCCGGCACGGCGACCGGATATTCCGGATATGTGACAACGTTTTCCGTTGATGTCACGGTAGTATCGGGGACGGATTCCTCATCGGCAATTATAACAGAGGGTTCGCCGCCTGATGTCTTGTTTTTCTTGCTGCATCCGCAAAAAGCAGACGCTGCTGTCAGCATTGCCGCCGCAATTGCGGCATATCGTTTGATCTTCATCCGATCGCTCCTTTAAGCTTTGACCGTGTACGTATTTCCGGCAGATGTGCCGAATACGATCACGCCGTTTTCAATTTTTGAATTCACGTTTTCTCCCCGGCAAAGAACGCTTACAACGCAGTTGGCACGGAGACGGCATTCGCCGCCGAGGTCGGAGGTTATCTCAGCGGAACTGAGCTTTCCGTTCTTCCACTCTATTGACACGGAGAAACCGCCCTTTGCCCGGAGTCCTCTTACTTTGCCGCAGCTCCACTCGTCCGGAAGAGCAGGCAGGAGATTTATCTCGCCGCAGCAGCTCTGGAGAAGAGCCTCCGTAATTGCCGAAACACCGCCGAAATTTCCGTCTATCTGGAACGGCGGATGCGTATTGAGCAGGTTGGGATTTGTAAAGTTGACCAATATCTGCTTGATGTTTTCGTAGACCATTCTGCCGTCGTAGAGCCTTGCCCACATATTTGCTATCCATGCGCAGCTCCAGCCCATATTTCCGCCGCCGTGAATAAGACGGCGTACAAGGGTAGCTCTTGCGGCATCGGCGAGCTTCGGCGTGCTGTGGGGCGTTATGATATCTGCCGGATGCAGCGCAAAAAGCTGTGAAACGTGTCTGTGACCGGGTTCGGCTTCGTCGTAATCCTCGGCCCATTCCTGTATCTGACCGTATTTTCCGATTTCCGGCTGCGGGATCTTTTTCAGCATACTTTTCAGTTTTTTCACAAGAGTCTTGTCTCTGCCGAGAATTCCGGCAGCCTTGATTACATCGCCGAAAAGTACGGTGATTATCTGGGAATCCATTGAAGGGCCGATGCACAGGCTGCCTTTGATTCCCTTATCCGTGAGATATGTGTTCTCCGGCGAAACGGACGGACAAGTCACCAGACGTCCCTTGCCGTCCTCGGTGAGATACTGAACGAAGAATTCGGCTGCTTCCTTTAGTATATGATATTTTTCTTCGAGGAAGTCTTCATCGAGGGTATACTCGTAATGCTCAAAGATATGCAGGGCGAGCCATGCACCGCCCATAGGCCAGACCGTAGCCGGCATCCAGAGATCGGCAGGAGCAGTATCGCCCCAGATATCGGTGTTGTGATGACATACAAAGCCCTTTGTCACGCCGTACATTTCCTTTGCCGTTATCCTGCCGTTTTCGCAGATGCGTTCTGCCAGATCGAAGAGAGGCAGGTGACATTCCGGCAGATTGCAGCTTTCGGCGCACCAGTAGTTCATCTGTGTATTGACGTTCACAGTGTAGCGGCTGCCCCAGATCGGCTGCATATCCTCGTTCCAGATACCCTGAAGATTCATGGGCTGCGTTCCGGGACGGCTTGCGGAGATCATCAGGTATCTTCCGTAGTTGAAGTAAAGCTGTATGAGTTTATTGTCATGGATAAGCCGCAGACATTCCCTGCTGTCCAGTTCGTCTCCTTTAAGGCGTTCCAGACGCTCGTCTGTGGTCATATCGCTGATCGGAGCTTCACTGTTGTCGTTGAGTTCAAGTTCAACACGGTCAAAAAGCTCACGGTAGTCGCAGACATGACGGTAGAAAAGTTCGTCCCACTGACACTGCAAAGCCATTTCGGCATCTACTTCGGCGGATTCTATATAATTATTGCCGTAAAAGCTTGTTCTCACGGAGAGTATCAGCATAACCTCGTCGGCATTTTTAACGGATATCTTTCCGCCGAGTGTTCTGAGAGTTCCGCCTTCTGCTGCTGCTCCGAGAACTGCGGCAAAGGATACCCCACTGTTTCCGCCGGTATACAGCAGCATATTGCTGCCGCAGGGACGATTATCGTCGTAATTGTCATCACGTCCGTCTATAAAGCATTCAAGGTTTACGGAAGCCGGAGAATCAGCGGATATCTTTATAACCATAACGTTGTCGGGGGCAGAGACGAAAACCGAACGGACGATATTGAGTCCGTTTACGCTGAAACTGATTTCAGCACAGGCGTTTTCAAGATCGAGACTGCGGTGGTATTCCTTTGCCCTGCCGCCGAGTTCCATATTTATCCGCAGATCTCCGAGCGGAAGATAGCGGCGCATTTCGGGGGTAACTCCCTGCATTTTTTCAAAGGCGATTTTTTCTGCTTCGGGGATATTTCCCTCTTTCAGAAGAGCACGTACCTCTTCAAGACCTTCTTTTGCATCCGGATTTATCCTGTGCCGGAGACTTCCCGACCAGAATGAATCCTCGTTGAGTCTGATGAGTTCGCTTGCTGCACCGCCGAAGATCATTCCGCCTATCCTTCCGTTTCCGACGGGAAGCGCACTGTTGAAGTCCTCTGCCGGGGCGTTGTATTCAAGAATTGTTTCTTTATTCATATGTATGCTCCTCTCTTTGCCCGTGAATTCCGCTGCACGGTCTGCATCGGAGTTCAGTGTATCAAATTACATTATATCACACTTTTTTATTATATGCAAACTTTTTGGTTTAAAAATTCTTGACAAACAGAAAATTGTATGATATAATAAATTACAGAGTATGATTATTATATCTGCTCAATCTGGAGATTACAGCAAGTAAATTCCGAAATATAGATGTGTGGGCCCTGTGCAACAAGACCCCGTGAACCATGTCAGGCGGGAGACCGAGCAGCATTAAGCGGTGCGTGTTGTGTGCCGCAGCAAGCCTGCACATCTATGTTCCGGAATTTTTTGTTAAAGGAGGCTTGAACTTGTATAAGGCTTTATATCGCAAATGGCGTCCGATGACATTCGACGACGTGATCTCCCAGCAGCAGACCACCGAAACACTGAAAAATCAGATAATAAGCGGAAAAACAGCTCATGCCTACCTGTTTACGGGTTCGAGGGGAACGGGAAAGACTACCTGCGCAAGAATTCTTGCCAAGGCAGTCAACTGCCGCCATATGAAAGACGGCAATCCCTGTCTTGAATGCGATATCTGCCGTGATGCCGACAGCGGCGCACTGACCGATATAATCGAGATAGATGCCGCCTCAAACAACGGTGTTGACGATATCCGTGACCTGCGTGACGGCGCAGTATATATGCCGGAACGTGGACAGTACAAGATATATATTATCGACGAGGTTCATATGCTGTCAGCAAGCGCATTCAACGCTCTGCTCAAAATAATGGAAGAACCGCCGCCGTATGTCAAGTTTATCCTTGCCACTACGGAGATACACAAAGTTCCGGCGACTATCGCTTCACGCTGTCAGCGATATGATTTCAGGCGCATAAGACCGGAGGATATAGCTTCACGGCTGGACTATATCGCACGGCAGGAGGGAATCTCCCTTACCGCTGACGGAGCATCGCTTATCGCACGTCTTGCGGACGGCGGAATGCGTGATGCCGTTTCACTTCTTGACCAGTGTTCAGCCTGCGCCGATGTCATTGATGCAGAGGCGGTTTCTTCGTCTGCCGGGATAGCAGGGCGTGATTATCTTTACAGCATACTTGAAGCTCTGGCGGATTCCGACGTTTCAAAGGCTCTTTCCATAACCGGAGAACTGTACGATATGTCAAAGGATCTTACACGTCTTTGCGAGGAACTTACTGCTCAGCTCCGTAATGTCATGCTTCTGAAAGTTTCGCCTGAAACTGCCGGGAATCTTATCGTATGTATGCCCGATGAACTGGAAAGGCTGAAAACGCTTGCCGGAAAAACGGAACTCGATACCGTAATGGAACATCTGACTATGCTCCAGCAATGCCGTGAGCGTATGCAGAGAGCTATGAATAAGCGTGTTGAATTTGAAATGACGCTGATAATTATGTGCTCCGGCAGGAAAAATCACGGGGAGACTATTGACAATTCTGAAATTTATGATAAAATAAAAAAGCTGGAGGACAGATTAAATTCTGTTCCACGGACTGTTCCGGCGGCTGCACAGCCAAGGGAACGTGAAGTTCTTACCGCTTCAAATCCTGTTTCGGAGGCTGATCCGGCACCGAGTATTGATCTGAAAAAGCTCCGTCCGGAAGATCTGCGTCCATGCGAAAAATGGGGCGAAGTGCTGGAGGAATTCAAAAAGGTATGTCCTGCCGTGGCAGGCAGCCTTGACGGTTCTGCGGCGGCAACGGCAGGAAACGTGATATTTATAACTTCCCAGAACCGGTTTTTCATTACGCTGTTCAAGGTGAAAGAAAATGCTCTGGCACTCGGCGAGACTATCAGCCGTGTACTTGGGCATAAATATCTTATCCGTGCCAGATGCGCAACAACGGTGGATCAGCAGAAGAACATGGCGGAACAGCTTATAAAAAAGGCAATTGACAGCAATATTGAAACTGCTGTTGATAATTCGTAAATACCGGAAAAACGGTAAATCATCAATAAGGAGAAAGTAAAATGAAAGCAAGAATTCCAAAGAATATGGGCGGCGGCGCTCAGAACATGAACCAGATGATAAAGCAGGCTCAGAAGATGCAGGATCAGATCACCGAGCTTCAGGAAGATATTGAGGAGAGAGAGTTCTCCGCAACAGCCGGCGGCGGAGCAGTTGAAGTAACTGTTACCGGAAAAAAGACCGTCAAGGCTCTTACGATAAAGCCGGAAGTCGTTGATCCGGAAGATATAGATATGCTTCAGGATCTTATAATCAGCGCAGTAAATGAAGCCATCAATAATGTTGAAACTACCACGGAGAACGAAATGAGCAAGATCACCGGAGGAGTTTCACTTCCCGGTCTGTTCTGATAGGAATGGCAGATCATAATGCGCTTCCCCTTGTAATTTTAGCGGAGAAGTTCGCTTCTCTGCCCGGTATCGGCATGAAATCGGCGCAGAGGCTTGCCTATCACGTTATGTCGATGGATGAGGAATCCGTCGAGGATTTTGCACAGGCTCTTATAGATGCAAAGAAGAACGTTCATAGCTGCAAGTGCTGTCAGAATCTGACGGAAAGGGAGATATGCCCCATTTGCAGCGATGATGAGCGAGACAAAAGAGTGATATGCGTTGTTGAAAGTCCGAAAGATGTTACAGCTTTCGAGCGTACAAGAGAATATAACGGAGTGTATCACGTACTGCACGGACTTCTGTCGCCTATGGACGGCATCACGCCCGACAGGCTCAGGATAAGAGAGCTTCTGGGCAGGATATCGGCAGGCGGTGTGGAGGAGGTCATCATGGCGACAAATCCCACGGTAGAGGGCGATGCTACTGCAATGTATATCGCAGGACTTCTCAAGCCTATGGGGATAAAAGTCACGAGACTTGCGTTCGGGCTTCCTGTCGGCGGAATACTTGAATATGCTGACGAGATAACGCTCTACAAGGCTCTCGAAAACAGAAACGATATGTAATAAAAAAGGTTTCCAATCCCCTTTGGAAACCTTTTTTGTGTCGGAATTAACTGCCATTGCATATAATGCAGATAACGAAAGTTTTATGGAGGTTGCAATGGTGGAACATCTGGTAGCTCTGGCAGGGAATCCCAATGTGGGTAAATCAACAGTTTTTAACGAATTGACGGGAATGAAGCAGCATACCGGAAACTGGGCAGGCAAGACAGTATCGGCGGCAGAAGGACGCTTTGAACACAACGGGATGAATTTCGTTCTTGCGGATATTCCCGGTGCTTACTCTCTTCGTGCCAATTCGGCTGAAGAGGCAGCAGCAAGAGATTTTATCTGCTTCGGCGGGGCAGAAGCCGTAGTTGTTGTCTGCGATGCTACGTGTCTTGAACGAAATCTCAACCTTGTGCTGCAAATTATTGAGGCAGCTCCGAAAACGCTTGTGTGCGTGAATCTTCTCGACGAGGCAAAAGCAAAAGGACTGCGGATAGATCTTGAACTTCTGGAACAGCTGCTTGGCGTTCCAGTCTGCGGAGTTACAGCACGCAGCGGCAAGGGAATACGTGAAATGTGCAGCCGTCTTTGCGATATTATTGAAAAACCGTCAGGGAAAATCAGCGTACATACGGCACTTCCGGAGGATATCGAAGCTGCTGCCGCACGTATTGCCGGAAAGCTTGGCAATGTCCGGAAACTCTCGAAAAGATTCGTTTCCATGCGTATTCTTGCCGGAGATGAAGAATTTCTGCGCAGTGCGTCGGAGTACGAGGGAACGGAGATATCTGCCGGTGATGATATTAACGCAATTCTGGAAGATCTCGCACAAAATGGCTATACGAAAGAGAAAATCGCCGACTGTATCATCACCGCTGACGTGGAGCGCAGCCGTGAGATTGCCCGTCTTACCGTGAGAAATCTGAAAGGCTCTCCGTACAGACGTGACAGAAAACTGGACAGGATATTTCTCAGCCGCCGTTTCGGTATCCCTGCCATGCTGCTGCTGGCTCTTGTGATGTGGATAACGGTCGCCGGAGCGAATTATCCCTCGGAGCTTCTGGGAAACTGCCTTTTTGCTCTTGGCGATAAG
>UQXS01000021.1 GCA_900545125.1 uncultured Ruminococcus sp. | reverse complement strand
GACATTCCTTTTCCTCCATTTTTTTCTTTTCCTATTTTATTCCTTTGAGGTTGGTTTGTCAAGTTTTATTATACTACATCATCATTATGTTTCGAGAAATTATTGACAGAATCGGAAATAGTCTGCTCATCAGAAATATTAGGTTTAAAAATGTCATTTATTTCCGAAGTCGAATTATCATATTCAGTTATATCATTCACATCTATCAACGGTAAGTATTCATTACTATCAGAAATTATACTATCGTCTTCGGATTGCACATTCGGTAATCCCTTTACAGAATGTGCTGCAAATGCAGATAAATCTGCGCTGGTCAGCAAAATTACAGATGATAAAACTGCTGCACATAATCGCTTAATAACTTTCATAAACACCTCCATAATAAGATTATATATAATTAAAACATATTAAATAATATGTGAAATTTAAGAGCCTGTTTAGTATCTCAATGTGTGCAGATCTTCCATCGTTTTTCAACTAATAATGAGAAAAGTAATAGGAAAGCTTGTGTATGTCAAGTTTTTCAACGAAGTTCAGATGAAAAATCCGCCGATAAGATGTGCTCGACAAGATACTAAACAGGCTCTAAGCAAAAATATTTGATTTTTAGCAGATAAACTCCAATCAAAGTAAAATTATTTTTTGTTTTTTATTATTCCTAAAATTAGCATGACTGATAATGAGAACCATACCATTTCCAAGACTGTTACTATTGAATAACAATGTAGTGCGTATAATATTATACTTAAACTTATTTCTGAATATAAAATGTATCTTGTTCTACGACGATATACTATGTTTTCTTGTTCATCTAATGTTTTGTTCATATCCTCGACAGGCGATAAAATCCAGATAATAATACAGGAAACCAGTGATAATACTGTATAAATCCAGAAAAAAGCCGGATTATTCGGAGTATATTTTATTATACACAGAACCATCAACAGCATTATCGCCGAAAACAGCCAGCATCGCTGCGGAGTTTTTGCATGGTATCCTCCTGCATAAATTCTGATAGGTATGTATGCGGCAGTAAAAATAATTCCTTCCGGTACCATATTAAAAACGAAGCCTATAAGTAAAATTGTTGCAAAATCCAATATTGTAGTAAAAAGCTGATTTATTCCATATCTGCATATTTCATATCTTTCATCGTCAATAATATTGTTACGCTGAAGTCTATCCGCTATTTTTTTCGAGCACTTGGAAAACATCAAAATTTGCGCAGCTTCTTTGCTGATTCAGGCATCTTCTCCTGATGAGTAAACCATGCGCAGCAGCTATTTGCATTAACGGCAGTAATCATAACAGCTAAAGCCGCAAATGTACCACCAAATCTAAATGCAAATTTTTTAATGAATTTCATCATTTTTCTCGTTCCTTTCACTTTATTTGACATTTATGTCAAATAACAGCATACCACAAAAAGCATTAAAAAATCATTATATGGTAAAATTAATATGCTATTCTGGAAAAAATAGTATAAAAATAGTAACCGCCAATCATCACCAGCTCTCGCCAAAGGAGAAGAAATGAGGTATAATAACTCCAAAAGGGTATAACCCGGAGGAGCTGAGATAATGGCGACGATCAAGCAAGTAAAAAGCAGATTAAGACATAAGAAATGGGCGGAAGAGATAACCGAGTGCCAAAGCAGTGGAATGAAAATAAGCGAATGGTGTAAGATGAAGGGAATCAGCTGTAATACGTATTACAGGCGGCTTAGAATAGTAAGGAACGAGTTTCTTGAATGCTCAGAAGCACCGCTGCGGGAAATCGTACCGCTAAGTATAGTGACAGCACCAACAGCTAAAGAAGTGCCTATTGCATCAGAAAAATCACTCGATCATAAAAGTGAAAAAGTTTTCATTCGTAAAAACGGTATAGAAATAGAGCTGCCGCCAAGCACGGAAGAACATACACTGCTCACACTGCTGAGAGGACTACAGCAATGCTGAAGGATATGAGTGCTGAAAATATCTACATCGTCTGCGGACATACGGATATGCGGAAGTCCATTGACGGACTTGCAGCCATTGTCCAGCAGCAGTACAAGCTTGACCTTTTTTCAAGCAGTGCATTTCTATTCTGCGGAAGGCGCAGGGACCGTCTTAAGGTGCTGCTGTGGGAAGCGGACGGATTTCTTTTGCTGTACAAACGCCTTGAAGACGGAAAATTCAACTGGCCTAAGAGTGAACAGGAAGTCCGCAGCCTTACACGTGAGCAGTATATATGGCTTATGCAGGGCTTGTCGATAGAGCAGCCAAAGGCTATCAAAAAAATAGAAGGCAGAGTAGATATCTGCTGAGTTTTGCACAGTGGAAACGCACATAAATGTGGAGTATATTTCTCTTTTGAAAAGCGCTCTTTTTCTTGAATTATCGGGAGATTTGTGGTATAATAACATTATCACGAATTACTGAAAGATCAAGGAAGGGAGCGTTTTGTTTTGACTTACGAAGAACTGAAAAAGGCTTATGAAGCAGCAATGCAGAAATGCTCCAAACTAGAATCTCAGAATGCAGAATTAGAATCTGAAAAGACTGAGCTTGAAAAGAAAATAGAAGAAAAAGAGCTTCGCATCGAGCATCTGACCGAGCTTGTTCTGAAACGCAATAAAATGCTGTTCGGTCAGAAAAGCGAAAAGGCAAAATTCATAAACGACGGACAGCTTGCATTTGAAGGGATATTTAATGAAGCTGAGGCAGAGTCGGATAAGTCCGCTGCCGAGCCGACCATAGAAAAGGTCACAAGAAGGTCCAATAAAACAGGGCAGCACCGCGGCAGAAAAGAGATAAGAGCAGACCTTGAAACAAAGAAGATAGTATATGAACTGCCCGAAGAGCAGCGTATCTGTGAAGAGTGCGGAGATACGCTCGTTCCGTATTCCGAAGAATATATCACAACAAGAATAGCTGTTATCCCTGAAAAGGTATACAAGATAGAATACTACCGTAAGATCTACAAGTGCAATAACTGCGACAAGAACGGCATCAAATCAAATATTGTAAAGTCAGAAAACCAGACTCCGGCCTGCATAATCGAAAAGGGACTTCCCGATGCAAGTCTTGTTGCAGACATTATGCAGAGAAAGTATCAGCTTGGCGAGCCTCTGTACCGCCAGGAAAAATACTGGGAGTTTCAGGGAATATACCTTAGCCGCACTTCTCTTGCAAACTGGGTTATCAAGGGTGCAGAATGGTTCAGACCTGTTATTGATATGCTGTGGAAATACGCATATCTTGAGCCTGTACTCAATGCAGATGAAACTCCCACAAGAGTTCTGAAAAAAGACGGAAAGCCCGCAAAGAAAAAAGGTCAGATGTGGATAGTCTGCACAGGAGCGTCCGCTTCAAGGAAGATCGCACTGTATACCTACCGTGACAGCAGAAGCAAAACCGTTGCGGAGGAGCTTCTGAGCGGCTATACGGGAGTAGTGCAGACAGACGGTTTACAGTCCTACGGCAGCGGAAATTATGAGAGTGCAGGCTGCTGGGCGCATTGTCGCCGTAAATTTGTGGACAGTATCCCCGGAGGAGACACTGCCTGTCCTTCGGCACAGATAGTTGCTCTCATCGACAAGGCAGCAGAGTTAGAATGGGAGGCTAAAAAAGCCGGATATACAGGAGAGCAGATACTTGAAATGCGGCAGAAAAAGACAAAACCCCTGCTGGATCAGGTATATGAGATAATTGAAAAACTTCGACCGTGTAAAGGCTCTCATCTTTACACGGCAGTCACTTATGCCCGAAATCAGAAAGACAAGCTGTATCTGTTCTTGAGCAATGCAGATGTCGAAATGACCAATAATCTTGCAGAGAGAACAGTCAAGCCCTACGTCATCAACCGTAAGAATTTCCTGTTCAGCGATACAGAAAAAGGTGCTGATGCAAGTGCTGCTGTTATGAGTATCATAGAAACAGCTAAGAGAAACAATCTGGATGTGTATGGCTATCTGCTGCATCTGCTGACCGTTCTGCCCGAATGGGGAGTTTCTCCCACAGACGAACAGATCAAAAGTGTTATGCCGTGGAGTATGGCTCTGCCTGCTTACTGCAAACAAACATACAGTGAAATACAGTAAGCGTTACACTATTGCATAAAGCAAAGTACAGTTTGAGTTATGAGGTACAATAAATGGAACATCACGATCTTGATATTGATCCAATTCCAAAAGAATCCAGACCATTATTCATCAACGAGCCATGGTTGATCGACAGGTCTCTTCAATGGATCCAGGAAACCGGCTACGATCCGACACCACTGTCGGACGATGATAATATCCGTGTATATTTGCCTATGGATATCTGTAAATCTTCTATTTTGCGTCGCTTGGCTGATGTTATTTCCCACTACGGTCCTGCAACTGAATCAAACGAACTGGATTTTTCTTACGATGTAAATTCTATAATTTCACAGATAGAGATATATGATCAGGTGTGGTTTGTGCGCCATTGTCCAAAGCATGGCAGGCATAGCGCTGAAGCCGTTGATCTCGTAAAAGAATTTGTCAATAAACTGGAAGATATACAAGTGCATGATGCTGAGTTGTTTCCGTATGATACAATCGTTGAACTGAAGAAAGAATATCTCATGACAGACTGCAATTGAATATTCACTTACAGTTTGAAAAATACAGTAACATACAGTTTGCGTTACAAAATGATACTTGAGCCGAGGAGTTACCTCGGCTCATTTTCGTATTGAGTGTGGCTGGCTGGGTTTGGTTGGCGGTTACTCTTCAACTAACATTTTCCTTAATTTGTCGGTATTGTACTGGTGGGGGTCAGACTATCTGTTTCAGTGAAAGACCGAATATGGCAAGACAGCAAAAGGTTATACTTTTTTGCGTGGAAATTTATTGTTTTTGTTGAAATTATAGGTGATATATGATATAATATTATTATAATCAATACCGTACAGCAATTGTATATCAGATATGCTTTGTTCGGTGTTGCCTACAATCACCTTGTAGTTGGGGGCATCAGCATGAAGAATGCAAATTCAATTACTGAGGAATTTGTGCGCACAAACGCACAAAATTCAGCAGCATTAAACAATGCAAAGAAAATTTCAAATTCAGGCGGATTTAAAAAGCTTTGCAAATCTGACGATGAAACCCTGATTTTCGGGGAATGTTACGGAAGCGGCAGTAAGCCATATAGCACATCTGTCGATTTTTCCGGAGATACTCCTGTATTCAGGTGTTCATGTCCAAGCAGACAGATACCTTGCAAGCATTGCCTGGCAATTATGTTGGACTGGTTGTTGAATAAAAGCTTCGCTGTCGAGGAAATTCCTGACGATATAAGTCGCAAACGGGATAAAATAGCAAAAAAAGCCGAAAAAAATTCCGATGATCCCGAAAGATCTGCACCGAAAAAACAGAATAAGTCGGCTGCCGCCAAAAAATTGAAAAAGCAGCGTGAGGGTCTTGGTCTTGCGGAAGGCTTTGTCAATGATATTCTGAACAGAGGAGTATGCTCCGTTACAAACTCTGTATGTGAGCAATACCGCAGCCTTGCAAAGCAGCTTGGAGACTACTATCTGCCTGAACTCCAAGCAATAGTTTATGAAATAGTCGGCGCTGCGCAGGAAATTTACGGTTCTCCCAATGATGAGGAGAACGATCGTATTATATCGCTTTGTGTCAGACTTTCATCCTCAATAAAAAAGAGCCGCAATTATATCGACAAAAAGCTTGAGTCAGGAGAAGTCCTGCCGGAGGATAATGTTTTGTATGAAGCAATGGGCGGTATCTGGAAGCTTTCTCAGCTCAAGGAAATTGGTCTTTATGCCGAAAATGTACTTCTTATTCAACTATCCTTTACAGTTATAGACGACGCCATCCATAAGGCAGAGATAGATACCTCTTATTGGCTTGATCTGGAATCAGGAGAGATATACCGCACAGAGAATATTCGTCCGTATAAAGCAGCCAAATACATAAAATCTGAAGACTCGTTTTTTGATGTTTATTTTGTAAATGAGCTTTATCTCTATCCGGGAGGAGTTAACAGGCGTGTACGCTGGGAGTCTGCCGAATCTGTCCCTTTAAACGGAAATGAATATGAAATTATAATATCAAAGGCGGAGGAGTCCGTTTTGTCTGCGGTGAAAAAAGCAAAAAATGAGCTTAAAAATACGCTTTCAGAGCCATGTACTGTCGTGCTTCTGCGCTTTGACAGTGTTGAATATGCCAAAGACGGTCACGGTGTGTTAAGATCAGGAGACGAGACGATCGCACTCAGACCGGACATGAATTATCCAACTGCATCAGGTGCGCTAAAAATGCTTGCAGGCAGCTTAAACGGTGGAGCTGTTCTTGGTGCATTGACATATTCCGGGTCTGAGCGAAGATTCTTTTTCAGTCCGTATTCGATCATAACACAAAATGATATAATCAGGCTTTAAGGAGGACATTCATGGAAGCAAAAAATAATCCGTTTTATGAGCTTAAAAGCCGTCTTTATGCGTCTGCTGCGGCAGGCTGTTCGATAATTTCTGAGGATTTCAGATTGCAGCGTGCCATTGACGCTTTCAAGCCAATGTCAGAATCCAACAAAGTCTTTGGCCGGCTTTACAATATGTGCTGTGATCTGTTGAAATCAGATGATCCGGCAAACTCGATTACAGACTGTATCGCACTTGCGGACGCTCTCGCTGTAACGCAGGGAACATTTGCCGATACAAATGAAACAAAGCCGGCAAATAGGATTGAAAAGGTCAAGCCGCAGCGGATACCGTATTCAAAGCTTTGTAATTATATTTCAGAGGTAAAAAAATGTACCACGGCACATCAGGATTTTTCAGCCGAATTTTGCGCAGCTGTATCCGATCCGAGACTTCTTTCGGCGTTTATAGAAATATCAGGCTCGAACAGCACCGCTGCCGACGAATTGTCACAGATATTTGAGTTGACTTACGGAGATTCGCTTATTCAGCCGTTGATAGATTCTATTGATCTGAGCAACGAGAATTCTTCCGGAAAGCAGATCACCTATATTTGCCGGATAGCCGGTGAACGGCAGAATGATTTGTATATCAGACTTGCGGAAAATCCTGAAAATCCGCAGAATGTAAGAATAAGAGCAATTGAAGCAATGTCTTGCGCCGAAAGCAACAGCGGACGGCTTCTTACTCTCTATCAGACTGAAAAGGGCAAAATAAAAACTACTGCACTTACCTCTCTTGCAAAACTCAATGCGGCGGAAGCAGAGACGATATTATCAAAGCTGCTTGCTAAGTATAAATCTTCTTATGCTGAAATTATTGCTGTTTCGGGTGGGAATGTCTGCACGGAATTTGTGCGTTCCGCTGTTGATTATGCTGTAGGCAAGGATTATGATCCAAATGATAAGAACCGTCCTGTTATCGGAGATATTGCGCATATGCTCGGAAATAAGAATATTGTGGATTGTTATATAAAATTAGCAGAATGGTGTAATGGAAAATCTTATAAAAATAATTACGAGCATGACGCAGTTATAAGAGAAATGAACAGATGTCTCTGCGAAAATATCTTCTTTCACAAAGATGATGAGTACAGGAAGATGATTTTTGTCATTTATGAAAAATACCCTGATTTGTTTTTCCCGGCACGATTTTATCTTGAACTGATAGCTGATCCTATGAATGCCTTTACAGTCATGAGGGACGAAGCCGAAAGAAATTTCGGGCATATATTAATTATTTTAAGGAATGTCTGCATTGATGCCGAGGGCGTGTATTATCTGTCTTATGCCGCACCGCAATGCAGCTCACGGTCATACAATTCTGTACTTTTTAAGAGTCTGCCGGATAATCTCCTTGATTTTCTTGCCGACACAAAAACTATCGAAAAATATGCCAAATCGCTTTTTCAGACAAACACCAAACATGATGCAGCTATGCGGCTCGCCAACGATAAATGCCATGCATTTATTGAACTTATTGGCAAATGCAACCTTGAGGACCGCAGTCGTGTAAAGGCTGCTGCGATAAGACTTGCCCATGGCGTTTCAGGGGTTTTACCGAATATGGATACACATTTAAAACTTGGGCTTGTTCAAAGCATAAATTCAATTTGATGCGTTGAAAACAAATTCTGAATGAAAAGAGGAATTAAACCATGTCAGATATTTTAAGGCTGCCTGCTGAGCAGCTATACAAAAATGAAATAGATGCGCTTATTGCAAATGAAAAAAATCCTGTTCCTGCCGGCTGGCAGATGTCACCGAAATCAGTTCTTACCTATATTATGGGCGGAACTGTCGGCGGAACTAAGATAACGCCTAAATATATGGGCGATAAGAGGCTCATTGAGATATGTATTGCAACACTTGTCACCGACCGTGCTCTGCTTTTAATTGGTGAACCGGGAACTGCGAAGTCATGGATATCCGAGCATCTTACAGCCGCTATCAACGGTAATTCCTCACAAGTGATTCAGGGAACTGCCGGAACTACCGAGGAGCAGATCCGCTATTCATGGAATTATGCCATGCTGCTTGCTAAAGGACCTTCCTTTGAATCACTGGTGAAAAGTCCGATATATCATGCTATGGAGACGGGTACTATCGCACGTGTGGAGGAAATTTCACGCTGTGCAAGCGAGGTTCAGGACGCTCTTATCTCTATTCTTTCTGAAAAGCGTATTTCAATTCCTGAGCTTTCCGAGGAAGCTGCCGCTAAGAAAGGCTTTTCAATTATTGCAACTGCAAATACACGGGATAAAGGCGTAAACGAGATGTCATCGGCTCTGAAAAGACGATTTAATATAGTTGTTCTTCCTGCACCGGCGGATATGGAAACGGAAATTGACATTGTAAAAACTCGTGTTGCACAGATGTCATCCGATCTCAGGCTCAATGCTGCAATGCCTTCGGACAGTGCATTTGAAAAGGTTGTAACTGTTTTCCGTGAGCTTCGTCAGGGAAAGACTCTTGACGGACAGATAAAGATAAAGCCTACAAGCGGAGTACTTTCAGCAGCCGAAGCAATCTCTCTGATGGTGAACAGTATGGCTCTTGCAGGAAGCTTTGGCAGCGGAAAGGTGACTGATTCAGAGCTTGCTTCTGCATTGCAGGGAGCTGTCGTAAAGGACGACGATAAGGATAAGGCAGCGTGGATAGAGTATCTTGAAAACGTCATGAGAAAGAAAGGCAGAGACTATGCCGGATTGTATGCCGAGTGCAGGGAGCGTAACGCATAATGGCTGAGTATTTCGGGGTACGGCATCTTTCTCCTGCCTGCGCTCACTATGCAACGGAATTTCTTGATCGGACAAAGCCCGATATTGTGCTGATAGAAGGTCCGTCCGATCTGAGTGGGCTTATCGGACCGCTTTGCTCTGACAGCGTGTGTCTGCCGGCAGCAATTATGGCTTACACTGAAACTGCTCCGATCAGGACGATAATGTATCCTATGGCAGATTTTTCGCCTGAATATCGTGCAATGAAATGGGCGTATGACAACGGAGTACCTGTAGAATTCTGCGATCTGCCTTCGGGGTGTCTGCTTTACCGCAGCGGCGGGGAAGAAGATGCATCCGGCAAGTCGGGCGGCGGAGAATCGGTGTATAGCCTGTTAGAAAAATCAATAGGTATGAACGACGATACCTTTTGGGAATATAACTTTGAGCATAACCTTTGTTATGAAGACTTTATAGCTGCTGTTGAGGAATATGGGAGATCTGTGCGTGATTTTACATTATCAGATGAATATAACGAGCTGCGGGAATCATATATGCGCCGCAGAATATCGGAGTCAGAGCAAAATTATGGTAAAGCAGCAATTATAACCGGAGCTTTTCATACCTCCGGAATAAAAAATGTTCCGTTTTCGGAAAAAGATAAAAAGCTCACAGAAAATCTGAAAAGTACAGCGGTCAAGGCAACTTTAATGCCATATTCCTATTATCGGCTTTCGGCTCGTTCCGGATATGGCGCAGGAAGCAGGGCTCCGGGATATTATGATATTATCTGGAAAAACCGTCAAAGAAATTGTTTGGAGAATTGTGCTCCTGAGTATCTTTCACGGCTTGCGGAATATCAGCGTTCAAATGGCTTTTCTGCGTCCTCTGCGGAAGTTATTGAGGCATTGCGTCTTGCTGAAACTCTGTCAGCAATGAGGGGCGGAGCTATGCCGTCATTGTCGGATTTGCGGGATGCTGCTGTTACCTGTCTCGGACATGGCAGTTTTGGGGAAATATCACTTGCATGTGCTGATGTCGAGATAGGTTCTAAGATCGGAAATCTGCCCGAAGGAACAGTCTGTACATCAGTTCAGGAAGATTTTATGCGTCAGCTCAAAGAACTAAAACTGGAACGATTTCGCACTGCTACAGTTCAGGAAACTGAGCTTGATCTGAGGGAAAATTTAAGAGTTAAATCGGAAAAATCGGCGTTTCTCGACCTTAACCGATCGTTTTTGTTGCATAGGCTTAACGAAGCCGGAATTCATTTTGGAGAAAAGCTTGTACGCTCTCAGGAGAACGCAACTTGGGCAGAAAAATGGCAGTTACAGTGGACTCCGGAAACGGAAATAGAAATTGTTGAAGCTTCTCTGAACGGAGATACCGTTGAGCAGGCTGCACGGACGGCGCTGAATCTGAAGCTTGCCAGGGCAGAAAATCTTTCACAGACGGCAGAAGTTCTTTCAAGAGCATTCTTATGCGGTATGCCGGACTGCGTAAGGAGCGCTGCATCGGCTGTTCAGAGCATGGCTGCGGAATGTGCTTCTGTATCGGATGAGGGTAAAACCATCGGCGAGCTTTCTTCAGTCGTTCGCTTCGGCAGCATTAGAAGAATTGACCCTGAACCAATAATTCCGCTTATTCAGCAGCTTTATCTGAAATTTTGTCTTCAGCTTAGTACAGCCGCAGTCTGTGACAGAAATGCAGCTGAAGAAATAATTGCTGCGTCTGCCGCTGTTTCCGACGCCTGTCTTGCACATGATTTTCTTGATGAGCATAAATTTATAGCTCTGCTTGGGGAAATCATAGACAACGATATGGTCAATCCGCTTATTTCCGGATTTGCCTGCGCACTTTTGACTGAACGCAGTAAAATTTCAGCAGAAAAGCTTTCAGAGCTTATTTCACGAAAACTTTCAGGGGGTACGCCGGCTCATGAGGGTGCGGCATGGTTTGAAGGATTTGCGAGACGTAACCGCCGCTCGCTCATCGGACGGCTAAGCGTCTGGGAAAAACTGTGCAGCTTTATAAGCGAGCTTGATAATGTGGAGTTCAAACCTGTTCTTGTTTCCCTAAGACGTACTTTTTCCGACTTTTCACCTGCTGAAAAAGCAGATATTGCTGAGAATATCGGCGAGGTGTTGGGGATTTCCTGTGAGCAGGCAGCCGAATTTATAACAGCAGACATAACTGCCGAGGAGCAGCAGGCTATCAGCGAGATTGACGATTTTGATTTTGGAGATATTTAATATGGAAAACCAACAGATGCTTAAACGATGGCGGCTGATTCTTGGCGAGGAAGCACAGAAGCAGCTTGAAAAAACAGGCGGTCTTGATCTTTCTGATGAGGACATTCTTATGGACTCTGCGCTTTCTCAGATCTATGGTGAAACCGGACATTCGTCTGGTAAGGGCGCAGGAAAGGGATTATCGTCACCAAATCTGACGAAGTGGCTTGGCGATCTTCGTTCATTGTTTTCGGCAATGGAAATAAAGGTGATCCAGAATGACGCTATTGAACGGTGCGGTCTGAAACAGCTTCTTTTTGAACCGGAAATGCTTGATGGACTTGAGCCTGATATTTCTACTGCATCGCTACTGATGATGCTTAAAGACCAAATACCAAAGCGTGCAAAGGATAATGCCAGGCAGTATATTGCAAGAATTGTCGAAGACATAAACCGCCGTCTTGCGGATGATCTGAAACGCTCGGTTACATCTGCACTGAATCGCCGTGAGCATTCACCAATACCATCAGCCGCAGCGCTTGACTATAGACTCACTATCCGGCGAGGTTTAAAAAACTATAATACCGAACTTGGGACGATCATACCGGAAAAATTTTATTTTTTTGAAAGAGCCTCAAAATCCGGTTCAAGAACAGTAATACTTGATATTGACCAAAGCGGTTCTATGGGCGAATCCGCAATTTATTCGTCGGTAATGGGATGTATTCTTGCAAGCATAAGTTCTCTGAAAACATATGTTGTTGCTTTTGACACAACCGTCACAGACCTTACTGAGCTTTGTAACGATCCTGTAGATCTGCTTTACGGAGTTCAGCTTGGCGGCGGCACTGACATCAATAAATCCGTAGCATACTGTACGGAGCTGATCGATGAACCACGTAAAACCACAATGTTTCTTGTTACCGATCTGTATGAAGGAGGAAATCGTTCTCAGCTTATAAGAAGAATGTCCGAGTTAAAGGAGTCGGGTGTGAATCTAATAGTACTTCTTGCGATTTCAGACAGCGGAAAGCCGTGTTTTGACACTCAGCTTGCAGAAAAAATAGGCAGTATGGATATTCCTTGCTTTGCCTGCCCGCCGGAGCGTCTGCCGGAGCTGCTTGAAATGGCTTTGAAAAAGCACAGTCTGAAGGGATTTTCAGAAACCGCTTTGAAATCGTAGCTGCTTTGCTCTTTGCAGGAATAAGCTATGTTTATCAGCGGAATGTAGAAAGATATTTCATCTTATGTAGTTGATCTAAAGAGAGACTTTGTCCATAAAAGTGGCTTTCAAATTTCTTTTTTGCTAATCCGTGATTGTATGCCATAAAAAAACCTCCGTTAGATTGCTCTTGCGGAGGTTTCTGTTTGTCCCAATTACATCGGAATAATACCCATATATCCTCTCTTATTGTGCAGATAGAGAGTTATTTATTTTGAACGAGAAGTTTTCTCATTTCAACCATATCAAATACATCCAGTCTTTCATCTTTGCATAAATCAGCAGCTTTCCAGTTGTCCAGTTTTGTATTCGGAATATTTAAAAGCCACTTTTGAAGTATTACTGCATCGGTGATGTTAAATTTACCATCTGCGTTGACATCGCCTTTAACTTCAGTATTTCCGGTATTCCATGAACCATGACCCATATTTGTATCAAGCGGAAGATTCATTGGTCTTACATTGATAACTGCAATACATTCTTTAGCTGCTGCAGCTTTAAGGGCTGATACTTCGCTTTCTGATTTTCCTGCTGTTACAGAAGAATCGGGTCTGTCACCCCAGTTTAAGTCAAGTGACCACCAAAGCTGGATTTCTGCTGTTGTACTTTCCTGACATGCCTTTGCAAGCATCTTAAGTTCTTCGTCATCTTTTCCATATACAACAGGTCTGTTTTCTGACCAGCAGTTAACATTCATGATAGAGATATAGAATTAACAAAACGGAAACTTTCTGTATCAGGAATTTTTTGTTTTCAATACGTAGATCCGGAATTGAATAATCTCCCTCAGCATAAACAGAAAATGAAGGCTGTACGATCTGGCGTGATACTGAAAATGATGGTATACAAGTAACAGATATAACAGCCGCAGCCACAAAACTAAATAGTCTTTTATTTATTTTCATCATAAAATTTCTGAAGTCTGCTTTGCACTGAAACGTCTCAGAACAGACTTCTATCCTCCTTTTCATAATTTTTGTAAAGATACTTATAAATATCTCATAATTTTATAAACTGCGGCCGTTCAGCTATACATTTTCATAACAAGCATTGAACGTTCTTCCGGCTTTGTACAACGAATTTCGTCGGTAATTAGCTGCTCAATATCAACCTTATCAGACCTTTTTTTTTAAGCCCAAAAGTTCATCAAGAGAAATATTAAGAGTTTCGGAAAGCAGTGGTAAAAGAGAACCGTCAGGATAACTTGTATTTTCCCATTTTGAAACAGCCTGCGGTGAAACATTCATTTTCTGAGCAAGTTGTTCCTGAGTAAGACCAAGTTCCTTTCTTCGATTTACTAAATTTTTTCTGAATGCAGTGTTGTTATCCATAATTTTTTCTCCGGAGTTATTATGTTTTTTACTGTAATTCTATTATAGCACATCATTCGGTGGAGTGCAACTTAAATATTTTCTAATCATTTCTACTAAAATAATATTTGATCAACTAAAGGTATAGGTAACAATGCATAATCCCCGATTTCAAAAAGAATAAAGAAAACACTCGGCAGAAATGCCGAGTGAGCAAAGAAATATATATTTTTTCGCAAGAGTACACTGAACCAGACCGACGAATCCACCCTTGCCCCAGATAGACAAACATTGCAGTTTCAAACTGTTAAATCAAATATCCTGCATATAAACTTCTTGAAATACGACAATCCATTGAGAATTTGTGACGCAGAACAGTAAAATATTGGTTGAAAGATCCATTAGTTAATCTGGTAGTTTTTCAATTGCATCAATAAATTCCTTGTACATATAAAGAGAGCCCAGAGCAATAAGTGGTATATTACGGTTTTGTGCGTATTCATATGCGGATTTGACACCTTTTTTAAAGTCTGTAAAATAAGCTGTTGGAATTCCTTTTGCATTAAACGAATCCGCCAGCAGACTGCTGTCAAGAGCTCTTGGATTATCCGGTTTGACGGCAAATGCCTTGTCGGTCAGATCTCCCAATATATCGGCGTAAAGACCGTATTCCTTGTCAGCCATCACGCCGATGAGAAGAGCAGCTTTTTTATCCGAACAAAGTTGTATACTGTCAGCAGCGCACTTTATGCCGCATGGGTTATGAGAACCGTCAAAAATTACAAGTGGATTTTTTCTGAGAATTTCAAATCTTCCGTGCCATTTTGCTTTTTCAAGACCTGTTCTGACATCGCAGTCGGTGATATTCAGGCCACGCTTACGCAGAATTTCAACTGCTGTCAGTACATTTGCAGCGTTATAAATCTGGTAAGTTCCGGTGAGGCATATATGCAGTCTGCCGAATCCCTCAAAGCAGAAATCCGTGCCGCCGAGAGAGCAGGAAACATCAGATATCCGGCTGAGATCGGTGCGGTAAAGCTCCGCTCCGGCTTTCTGTGCGGCTTCGGCTATTACTCTGTCGGCATCTGGATCATTTCCGCCGAAAAGAACCGGGCAGCCCGGACGAATGATCCCTGATTTGTGACGTGCAATTTCTTCGGTAGTATTTCCAAGAAAACTGCAATGATCTTTCTGGACGTTTGTAATTACGGAGAGCAGGGGAGCGTTAATGACATTGGTAGAATCAAGATCGCCGCCCATTCCGCATTCCACAATAGAAATATCGCAGTTTTTATCTGCAAATAATTTGTAGGCTGCGGCGGTAAGAACTTCAAATTCAGTTGGTTTGTCGTTTATGCTTTCGCAAAGGGGGGTGAGCGAACAAATGAGATCTCCGAATTCTTCACGGAGAATCTCACTGCCGTTTATGCGGAAGCTGTCAGTGACTTCTGTGATTGCCGGGGAAGAAAAGCTGCCTGTAAGATATCCGGCTGCTTTCAGGACAGAACACAGCATAGCGCCAAATGAACCCTTTCCGTTTGTGCCTGATATATGGACAGCCTTTACTTTATTCTGAGGTTCATCAAGCAGTGTCATGATCTGTCTTATACGTTCAAGACCCAGCTTGCTTCCTCTGCGTGAGGTTTTTTTCAGATATTTCAGGGCGTTGTCATAATTTGTCATTTTTTCACTCTTTCAAGCTGATCCGAAAATGCCTTGTTTTTCAGCAGCAGATAAATAATATAGAATTCCAGTGTTCCGATGCCTATATACAGCGGTATCCTCAACAGAAGCACCTGGACGGGCGTATGGAAATAAAAATACATTCCTATTGATTTTATCAGCATAGAGCCTGCTGCATGGGCTGCAAGAACGGAAAGAGCCGTTCTGGGACATTTATGCATTTTGGAGAGAAGAATTGACATAAGTCCCGAAACGAATCCGATAGAAGCTGCACCCAGAGTAATAACAGGATTAATGGCGTAGCCTACTAACAGACATCCGATAAGGTCAGCTCCTGCGCCAACGGCTGCACCGATAAACGGCCCGAAAAATATTCCTGCCATGAGAAGCGGAAGATTCTCAAAGCTGATGCGGATACTGGTTCCGATGTTGAACGCCAGTACCTTGCCGAGCACGATGCTCATGGCGATGAACAGCGCTGATACAACCAGCACACGTGTGTTGCCGAAGAGTCTGAGACTCTTGACGGCGGAAGTTGTCTTGTTTGTTGAATTCATAAAAAAATACCTCCTTTTCCTCACTCATATGACAAGAAAAGAAGGCATAATGCTTTTAATTGTCCTATGAAGCGGGATGCAAGATGCGAATCGCAGCCGTATGGCTTTCGTCCGCCGGACAACTCCCCGTCCCGGCAGCACTGGAATACCGGATTTCCGGTATAGCGAACACACCTTTACTCTTCAGTGATAATGTCGGCATAATTCTTACGCCGCATTTTTATTATACTCCCATAATTATGAATTGTCAATACGGAGTATTGGTAAACTTGTTTGCCTGTTATGTATTTATTTTGTGCGATTTAAACTATAAAACAAAAAATCATACAGTATACAGGAAATATATGTTGACATTGTAAAAAAAAAGTGATATAATTATTCTCATGTAAGCGTATACACAAAGTATACAATATGTATAAATTCAGCATTAAAAAATCAGCTGATTTTACAGAAAGGAGCAGGCTTACTATGAGTAATTTATTGAATCCCGAATTTAAGATAAGAGAGGTCGCTGAGCGAATTAGAGCTACACGTGAGTCGGTAGGTCTGACCCCTGAGGAAATGGCTGAAAAAGTTGGGATGACATCCTTTGAATATCTTGCCTATGAGGGCGGAGCAAAGGATTTCAGCTTCTCGTTTATCTATAAATTTGCAGGCGCAACGGGCGTTGAGATCACTGATCTTATGGAGGGTGAATCTCCTCATATCAATAGTTTCGATATCACCAGAAAAGGCGAGGGACTTCCCATTGCACGCCGCAAGGGTCTTACCTATCAGCGTCTTGCGCCGAACTTCAAGAATAAGATCGGTGAACCGTTCCTCGTTACTATCCCCTATGTTGACGAGAAATTCAGAGTGGCTCATCCTCATACCCATGAGGGACAGGAAATGGATATCGTTGTAAGCGGACAGCTTAAAGTCCGTGTCGGCGATAATGTTGAGATCCTTAACGAGGGAGACTCTATCTATTATGATAGCTCTGAACCGCATGACGAATGGGCTGTAGGAGGCAAAGAGTGCAAATTCTATGCTGTCGTATTCGGTGCCAACGCTCCTCAGAGAGCTATTCAGCACCTTGAACCCGTTATTCTGCCCGGAGTTACAAACTTCGATCTTGCAAAGGTCGAGAATCCTGTTGCAGATAAATTCGTAGAGGTTGAAACTGACGAAAACGGTGCAATGAAGAATATCCGCTTCAAGAATGTTGAATCATTTAACTTTGGCTTCGATGTTGTTGATGTTCTTGCCGAAAAGAATCCTGACAAGTGCGCTCTCATTTACGTTTCCAACGAAATGGAAGAAAAGCGCTTTACGTTCAGTGATATCAAGAAATATTCAAATCAGGCGGCTAATTATTTCCGTTCAATGGGAATCCGCAAGGGCGACAGGGTAATGCTTGTTCTTAAAAGACACTATCAGTTCTGGTTTGCTATCAATGCGCTCCATAAGCTTGGTGCAATTGTAATTCCGGCTACGAATCAGCTCGTACAGCACGATTTCACATACCGTTTCAAGGCAGCCGACGTAAAAGCTATCGTCTGCACGGGAGACGGCGATGTTGCACATCAGGTCGATCTTGCCATTGAAGAATGCGGTATGAATATCATTAAAATGATGGCGCACGGTCAACGTGACGGCTGGTTCAGCTTCGACGAAGGCATTAAGGGATGCAGCGACGTATTTGAGCGTCCGACCAATCCCAGTGAACTTTCATGCGGTCATGAGCCTAATCTCATGTACTTCACTTCGGGAACCACAGGCTATCCTAAAATTGCAGAGCATAGTCATCTGTATGCTCTCGGTCACTTTGTGACTGCACGTTACTGGCACAATGTTGATCCTAACGGCATTCATTTCACAATTTCCGATACTGGCTGGGGAAAGGCTCTCTGGGGCAAGCTCTACGGTCAGTGGCTCAGCGAGACCTGCGTTTTCGTTTATGACTTTGACCGCTTTGATGCAAACAAGATTCTGCCCATGTTCGCAAAATACGGAATCACTACTTTCTGTGCTCCTCCTACAATGTTCAGATTCTTTATCAAAGAAGATCTGTCAAAATTCGACCTCAGCAGTATCAAGTATGCGACAGTAGCCGGAGAAGCTCTTAACCCGGAGGTTTATAATCAGTTCCTCAAGGCAACAGGCGTAAAGCTTATGGAAGGATTCGGTCAGACTGAAACCACTCTTGTTATCGGAAATTTCGTAGGCATGACGGCTCGTCCCGGTTCTATGGGCAAGCCAAATGTACAGTATGATGTTGACATTGTTGATCCGGACGGAAATCCCGTAAAGCCTGGTGAAACAGGCGAGATCGTTATCCGCACCGACAAGAATACACCTCCCGGACTTTTCCTGGAATATTATAATGATCAGGAAAAGACAACGGAAGCATGGCATGACGGAATTTACCATACAGGCGATACAGCCTGGAAGGATGAGGACGGCTATTATTGGTATGTCGGACGTGTTGACGATGTTATTAAGTCATCCGGTTACCGCATCGGACCATTTGAGATCGAAAGCGTTATTATGGAACTTCCGTATGTTCTGGAATGCGGCGTAAGTGCTGCTCCCGATCCGATAAGAGGTCAGGTTGTAAAGGCGTCTATCGTTCTCACAAAGGGAACAGTCGGAACGGATGAACTTAAAAAGGAGATCCAGAATTATGTCAAGGAGCATACTGCTCCGTATAAATATCCGAGAATAGTTGAGTTCCGTGACGAACTTCCAAAGACTATCAGCGGAAAGATCAGAAGAGTTGAACTTAAGGGTTAAATAATATAAAGAAAAGCGGCGGTCATTAAC
>UQXS01000020.1 GCA_900545125.1 uncultured Ruminococcus sp. | reverse complement strand
CGGTAGGGCCTGTTACAAGTACAAGTCCACGGGGACGCATGGAAAAATCTGCCAGAATCGGCGGAAGTCCGAGATCCTCCAGCGTTGGGATGTCGTTTCTCAGAAGTCGGATAGCAATTGCCGGCTTGCCTTTCTGAAAATATACGTTTACACGGTGACGATATCCGCTTCTCGTCGTAAACGAAAAGTCAGTGTCATGATGATTGTTTACGCTTGTCTGCTGGGCATCGTTGGTCATCTGATGAATGATGTCCAGAATCTCCTCCTCATCCATTTCCGGATACTGCGAACGCATTGTTCTGAGCGTTCCGTTGAGACGTACAACAGGTGCAATTCTGTCCGTAAAGTGAAGATCCGAACAGCCGAGAAGACGAACCTCGTCAAGAATTCTGTGAATTTCAATAATAGCCATTTTATTATTTCCTCCCTGGTAAAATTATACGGAGAATGTAGCTCTGACAAGCTCATCTATTGATGTCTGACCTGCCTGAACAAGTTCGGATGCATTGTCACGAAGAAGCTTCGTGCCGATCTCCTTTGCAGCAGCCTCGATCTCTTCCTTTGTACCGCCCGCTGCGATAATTGATGATACCTTTGAATTACAGTGAATGATCTCGTGAATAGCAGTTCTTCCTCTGTAACCGGTATTATTGCACACCTGACAGCCGCACGGTTCGTAAATCTCGATAGAATGCGGAATACCCATGAGTTCGTTTTCCTCTTCTGTGGACATTCTGGGCTTTTTACATTCCGGACAAAGAACCTTTATGAGTCGCTGCGCAATAACGCCGATAAGCGATGTGGCAACCATGTAAGGAGCTACGCCCATATCTACAAGACGGACAACCGTCGATGCAGCATCGTTTGTATGCAGTGTTGAAAGTACAAGGTGTCCGGTGATAGCGGCACGGATACCAATGTCGGCAGTCTCGGCATCACGCATTTCTCCGACCATTACGATATCAGGGTCCTGACGAAGAATTGAACGAAGAGCAGCGGCAAATGTCATTCCTGCCTTTGTGTTTACCTGACACTGATTGATTCCATCAATAGCTTTTTCGACAGGGTCTTCAACCGTGATTACGTTTACATTCGGCTTTGCAAGCTCGCCAAGAGCAGCGTAAAGAGTCGTTGTTTTACCGGATCCGGTAGGGCCTGTTACAAGAATAACGCCGTGGGGAACACGCAGCATATGCTCGAACATCGCATAGTTATAGTCCGACATACCAAGATCGGTGATCTTACGAAGTGCAATCTGTCCGGTTGAAAGAATTCGGATAACGATCTTTTCTCCGTGTACAGTAGGAAGCGACGACACACGTACATCAAGTGTAGTTCCGTCAACAACCTGTGTGAAACGACCGTCCTGCGGGATTCTCTTTTCAGCAATATTCATTCCGCTGATAAGCTTGAGACGTGTGGTGAGCGCACTATGTACAGCACTGGAAATGTTCATAAGCTCTACAAGGTCACCGTTTACACGGATACGGATTCGTGTATATGTCTTGAAAGGCTCAATGTGAATATCGGTAGCATCGGCTCTGTAGGAGTTCTCGATGATCGTCGTTGCAAGCTTAACGATAGGAGCACTTTCAACTCTATCCTTCGATTCGGCATCGTCTGCTGACATTTCGCCAAGATCTCCGCCCATTGCGTTTACACTGTCGATAACGCTGTCAACATTCTGCATTGAATAACATTTACCAATCGCCTTGTTGATTGCTGAAGTTGTTGCAAGAACAGGAACTGTATCCATACCTGTGGAAACTTTGATGTCCTCAAGTACGATAAAGTTTACAGGGTCGTTGGTTGCAACAGTAAGTCTTTTTCCCTGAACATTGATTGCAATTACCGTGTGCTTTCTTGCAAGAGCTTCAGGAACAAGCTGCACGGCTTCAGTGTTGATCTCGATGTTGTCAAGATCGACATACTGAACTCTCAGATTTCCTGCAAGAGCCTTGGCAAAATTCAGCTCCGTCATAAATCCGAGTTCGACAACAACGTCACCGAATTTCTTTGTTCCGTTGGACTCCTTCTGTGCCGCAAGAACCTGAGAAAGCTGATCGCTTGTGATAAGTCCCTGGTTGACAAGGTAGTCGCCAATTCTTTCGTTTCTCATAATAAACCTCCGCTTATTAAAAATTTACTTAGACTGCTTGAATTTTATGTATAATGTGATATAATAGTAATATACATTATTTACTTTTTTAAAGGAGGGTAAAACTCATGACCGGATTCAAAAATATGCTCCATAATGAATTTACCGAATTGCCATTCCAGATCACGTTTCTCGGAATGATCTTTCTTCTGGGAATATGCATCGGAAGCTTTCTTAATGTCGTAATTATAAGACTTCCAAGAGGAGAATCACTCGTAAAGCGTTCCTCCCACTGCATGACCTGCGGAACTAAAATCAGACCAATTGACATGATCCCTGTTTTCAGCTGGATCTTCCTTCGTGGAAAGTGTCACAGCTGCGGTGAGAAAATCTCTCCCAGATATCCCGTTGTTGAGGCTCTTAACGGTTTTCTCTATGTACTGACTTTCTGGGTGATGGATATTAACGCTGAAGCCATAATAACCTGCATTATTATGTCTCTCCTTATAGTAGTGGGATTTATGGACTGGGATACTATGGAGATCGACGAGATCATCCTTGCAGTCATCCTGCTGCTTGCCGTTCCGCTTGCTTTATTCACCGACGAAGTTTCAATCCTCAATAGGGTTATAGGAGCTTTTGTGGTCAGCGTCCCGTTCTTCCTCATCGGCGAGATCAGCCGCCCCATTATCAGAAAAAAATTCGGGGAGGATTTTCGTGCAATTGAACTCGGCGATACACTTCTTATGCTGGCTGCCGGAGCTGTTCTCGGAACTAAGGCTGTTATCGTTTCAACATTAATCGGAATAGTTGCTGCCGCTCTTGGCGGCGTAATTAATAAAATGGTTTCGGGAGAATCTAAATTCGCTTTCGGCCCGTTTCTTGCAATTGGAATTGCAGCGGGTCTGCTCTGGGGCAACGAAATTGCCGACTGGTACATAGGATTACTTAAAAATCCGATGCAGTAAACAAATAAATTACAGGCAGCAGCATCAGATCTGCTGCCTGTTTTTTTATCTGTTCTTCACATTTTCACTTCTGTTATTCCATGTCGGGAAGTGTGTATATGAAGTAAATGCAGTCTCCGTCTTTTTCCGGATATCTGTAAAATCTCTTATTGATAAGAGCTGCCTGTCTTGTGTTTATCTGTTCATAATCCCATATTCCGTCCTTCGGTGCCGATACGTCTACCTTGTCTGTCGGATCAAAGCTGCTGGAATATCCTCCCGGCTTGCCCTTCCATCTGACAGGTCCGTACTTGTCACTCGGTCTCTCACTGCTGAAGGATGAATTGATGTTTACAAGAGACATATTGATATTGGAAATCGCAAACGGCGATCTGAATATCAGCTGGGATTCGTCCTCGGGTGTGTTTACATCATCCACTGTTTCACCGAATGCTCCGTCCTTCTTATAGGTCATTACTGTAAGAGAAAATAGTTCAGGACTGAAACTCGGCGATTTAGAACCGTTTGGCATATCTACAGGAACAATCGAACTGTAGTATACATCAGGCTTGTCGTCCGCCGTATTGAAACCGGATATGCTGTTTATCAGCGCATCGTCATTAATGACAGACGTTGTATTGTAGCCGGGCTGAAAATAAAACGAATAATCATCATAATAAATCGGATTAATTACGCTGTTGTCAACAGTCATATTGCTGAGTTCAGCGTGCTCTACGCCATAATCATCAACCATTGACGGACTTCCGTCATCATTATAAATGGGATTTCCGTCAGAATCTTTATCCTGTACCTGCACTTTCTTGCCCTTATTATCAAATTGAACATAAGTGTATCCGGATTCAAAATCCCATTCATACTCTGTGATCCTGCCGCCGTCGCCGTTGTCGATCTTCAGCATTCTTACCTTTCCGGTAAGCGGATCTTCCGTACCTGGATTCGTTCTGTTCATGTAATGATTTTCTATAAAGTTTCTTGCCGCATAAGTCTCCTCATCAAGCCCTAACGGAGGAACAAGAGCATTTCCGTTGAAATCTGTCAGCTCTCCGACGTATACTTCAATACAGTCGGAATATCTGATAGATCCCTCCATATAACGCTTCATATTGTCTACCGCTGCGGTGTTAGCCTCCTGTATGGAGGCTTTTTTAACAACCTTTGACAACGGATTGACTATACTCATAACAGCTACCATCAGTATACTGAAAACTGCCATGACTATAATGAGTTCTATGAGGGTGAAGCCCTTTCTGGTTCGCTTTTTTTCCATAGATACTCCCCCCTTACGGTGACGGCTTCTGAATCTCAATGAACTTGAGATTTGCTTTTTCAGCTTCGGGGTCTGCTACCTTATTGCCGTCTTCGTCAAGAATATAACCCTGAGCACTGTAAAGTTTTCCCTTTACTACCGTAACTGTGCTTGCAGAACCTACTTTTCCGACAGTGATCTCATATTCGTCATCCATGAGCAATGAATTTTCATCGTTCTGCGCTTCGGCTATCGGTCCCTGAAATGCTACCTTCTCATTTACCTTCCTTGCAGATCTTCTCTGCGCATTTACCGATGTACCAAGCATTACAAGAATGAGCGAAATCATTGCGAAAACAGCAATAGATACGATTATCTCAATCAGGGTCATGCCCTTGAGCTTTTTCTTTTTCTTCATGCTTCACTCCTCCTTAATAATCCATATAGCTTACTGCTGCATATGTATGCTGCTTGTTTGCATCCAGTGTAACTCCGCCGCCGGAAGAATCCTTTACATATACAAGAAGCCAGTCATTCTGTGCATCGTGTGATGCAACGTTAAGACATCCGAGAACACCAAATCGTGCCGGAGCCTGATTATTTCTGTTTCCTGCCTTGTCAAGTCGGATACCGTCATAATAAATTCTGCTGAGACATCCGTCATATGCCGATGAGAGTGTAGGAACATCAAAATCCATATACGGAGCACGAACGAACGCTGTAATGAAGAATCCGTTGCTGCCCTTGAATTTAGCACCTTTTTCTGAATACATATTTACCTTCGGTGCTGTCAGGAGCGGCAGATCTTTACCGTCATCGCCCTTTACTTTTAGTGTGGGATTGTTAAAATCTGTAACAACCTGAACCACATCGTTTGACTTTGCAAAATTGAGGAACGATTGAGTAACAATTTCTCCATTTGTCATGTGATTATTTTGACCGGTAACATAGAAATTGACCTGTCCACCGATCTGACTGCCGTCATCACCGATATCCTTGATAATTATTTTTGCGTTATTCTGTGATGTGAAGTTGTCAAGCTGAATCCATATTGAATCTGCTGCCGGAGGTACAATGTTGATAGTTACTCCGTCAAACATACCAGTGAGCTTTGCATCAACTCCGTTTATGGTGATCTGTCCGCCGGATGCACTTGCAGAAGTAACAACGTTTGTTATTGCTCCCTGCGGTGACTGAACGTTTTTCTCAATGCCCCACTTATCCATTACTTCAAATACAGTCTGGATAACCTGCGTTTCTTCCTTTTCAGCAGGATTGTCGTAGAAGCATTCAACTTCTCCGGCAAATGTAAAGTATACTTTGCCGCCGTTTAATTCATTTACATAGATCCTTGCTTCGGAAGGATTATCATCATTCTGAAATTTTGCATCCTTGATAAGTACGTGTACATCTGAGCCGTTTGCGTCAATCGTAACTGCCTTGGTAAAGAGACCTGTCAGTGTACAGCTTTCGGTGATATGTCCTACAAGCTGAGATGTACCGTTGTATATCCTATTGTTTACCGCTGCCGGAGTATCTTTTCCGAAATGTCCTTCTGTTCCCTTTACAGGACCTGAAAGTCCGAGAATTGTTTCCTTTTCTGCGTATGCAGGGAAAATTACACTTTCGCCTGTATCTGTATAATACTGTTTCAGGGGAAGAATCTCAATTGTATCCTTATCTCCGTTATAGAACGGTGAAGTCGGCTTCTTGGCTTCTGCTTCTGTAACTTCTTTGCCTGTAGGATCAAAATAACCCTCTCTGAAATTCTTTACCTGATTGAGATCGGGAACAAATTCTTCCGGTTCTCCAGGCTCGCCGGGTTCTCCGGGTTTAAATCCGGGACCGCCGGGCTGTCCCCAGTTCGGAGGCGGTTCAAGTCCCTCAAACGACTTATCCCAATCCTCAATAATCAGATATTCGATCGGTATTGTAGCTCCGCCGAAATCATATGCATTTGTAGGAGTTCCGTCATCGTTTGTAAGCTGCGTATAACCGGCAAAAGCATCAAGAACTTCCGGCTTGAGCCACATATAATCAACAGGCTGAAGAATAATACTTCCGTCTCCTGCATCTGCCTCATATGCTACGTCTTTAGCAATAATATAGCTTACAGGCTTCTTTGTATAACCGTCTTTAAGCTGATCGCCGCCGGGTATCTGAATCTTTGCGCCTTCATAGGTATTTGCATATACTTTTCCGTCAACCTTGATGTTATCGTTGTTCATGGAAAGCTTTCCGCCTACTATCAGATCTCCGCCAATCGTTATCTGTCTGTCAAGCTTTACATCGCCGTCTACCTTAACATCGCCGGCAATATAATAATTTCCGTTGTTGCCGGTAAATTCAAGATTTCCTTTGGAGAAGATTCCGCCGCCGGAACTTGAATATCCGTCTCCGCCTTCAATAAGCGACTTAGACCAACCATAAAGCGATGTTCCATCTGTTCTTATGGTTGTTGTTTTGTCCTTATCATAGCAATAAATATCTGCATAAGAATTCATCTGTCCTGCGTTAAGTTCCATGCTTCCGCAGAAAATATTGAAAGGATATGTTCCGTCTCCGTAGGTGAAATTCTGATTTGACATACTGATTTTTCCGTCAACGTAAAGATACGGGATCTCATTGAATTTAAGAGATTTTGATGCCATTTCATCACGAAGCGGATCGGACATCCTGATATCAAGACCTCCATTAGTCATGTTCAGGTCGCCCCAGATCTGCACGCCCTTACCGAGCTGCGTATAGTGAACCGTCAGATATGTAGGCAGACTGAAGTTGCCGTTTACTACCATGAACGCTTCTACTCTGTTTATATCTTTAAGCGTGTAATTCTCGTTTGTCAGATACTGCTTGTCATCAAGTGTTGTAAGCTCGCCGTCATACGGATTCCACTCGATATATGTGAGGTTTCCGTTCCACGTTCCGCCGTCGTGACCATGACCCATACCGTAATATGCGCCGCCGAAAATAGAACCGTTGTTGCCGTTTGCCACACCGGCTCCGCCCATTGTAAGGAATCCGGGGCCGTCGTCGCTCTTGACTACTGGATCCTGAATAACATGAGATACGAGCTTTGTCGTCTCGCCGCCCATTGTTACTTCTGCTGTTATCTTTATAAGATTCTTTTCTGTCCACGCCTTTGTATTGGGATCAAAAATCGTTGTTTTGCCTGCATATTCAACAGTTGCTTTATCAATTTTTCCCAATGAAGGCGAATTGATTCCTATTTCAACTTCAAACTTGCCGTTCTGCGGCAGACTTTCTACCGCATTTGCAAATTCGTTATTTGTGCCTACAGCGGCAAGAACACTGTCGATTGCTGCTCTTGCCGTATAGGATGCCTGCGATGCCGAATACGTTTTGTGAGCCCGTTTGTTTGCAGCTGCCGCCAGAGCTAACGCACTGGTCATGAATATTGTCATGAGAGCCAGCACTGAGACTACTGTAAACAGTATGGAGCCTTTTAGGGTTCTTTTCTTCTCAGTTTCCATTTTTTTACCACCTTTCCGGTAAACTTTTTCTCAATAACGGGTACGTATGATTATGTCTTCTCTCACTTTGTCGCTGCTTCCTCGGAAGTATCCGGCTCTTCCATTTGATATACTGAATAAAGCTGGATAACTATACTTGCTTCAAGAACGGTATCATCATCCCAGTTTTCAGGCTGATCGCTGCTGGTTGAAGTGTCCTGCTGCGGTGTCTGACCATCTGGTGTTGCAGGAGTTGCCTTTTCGTCCTCTTCCTGCTCCTCTGCCTTTGAAAGCGATACGGATGTTACAATTACTGCGCTGTCAATACCTTCGATTTTTGCAAGGTAATCCCAGATTTCCTTCTTCTTTCCTTCGATGGTTACACCATATCTTGTGGACATGATATTCTCAACGCCTCTTGCACCTATATAACTGCTGTCTTCGCTTTCTTTTGTAATCTCCTGCTGAAGGTTGCCGTTGATATCTGCGCTTTCACGGAGTGCTCCGGCTATTTCAACGTAGGGTTTGTAGTAATAGTTGAGTGCAGATGCTGTAGTCGGATCTGCTTTGAGTTCCGTGATCTTTACGTGTGCCTTTTCTGCATAGTCATACATGTATTCGTCAAGCTTTTTTGTTCCGCCTGTAAGGCTGTTTGTTGAACCAATAAGGTCAACATCTACGAAAACTGCTCTGTTTTCTTCACCTTTCAGATATGATTCATCAATCTGATCTGTAACCTTACCAATTCTCTTGATTTTTCTTTCAATTTCGGTCTTTTCTTTTTCAAGAGTTTCAAGAGTTGCTTCATTATCCTTTATTTCTGTGGTCTTTGGTTTGATAAGTCCAAAGAATCCTGCCACGAAGATCGCAATTGCCAGTACTATGGCAAGAATAACTTTATCTCTGTAAGTTAATTTCATCTTGCTCTGCCTCCCTTATTCATTTTCACTGTCAGCGGCTTCGTCTTCTGTATGCAGGTCAGACGCTGCGCTGCGCTCGCCTTCGAGTTCAACTGTAATTGTAAACTTTACTCTGTCAGGTTCTTTTTCCTTGCTCGTCACGGTTGTTTCACCGGCAGTCTGGCTTACTTCTTCCGTTGAACCCTTTTCATATGTATATCCGCTGTATTCTACATATCTGAAAACATTTTTGTCGGGATAATCGTCCTTTGTAATATCTTCTTTGATATCTTTTATCTTGATATCTTCCAGTGCTTTTACATATTCACGAGGGAAGTCCTGAGTCATCTTCTTATCGAGAATTTCACTGTCTTTAAGAGGAATATCAAATTCAACGGAGAGAGTTCCTTCGTTGTAGTCACCCCAACCGATGGTTGGAACGATCTTGACGGTTTTGGCATCTGCTCCTGTTCCCTCTTTCTTTTCGCCGTCCCAAAGTACATAATCCTTATATTTATCCTGCTTGAGAATATTCTCCATAGTCGTTTTAAGGATATCGTACTTATAACCGTTGATAACCGGCTGTGAGTAATATGCATCGTTGGCATTCTTCATTTTCTGCGAATATGCGTCAACAGACTCCTTCGTAAGTTCAAGGTATTCAAGATGTTTGAGCTTTTTCTTTGTCTTGGAACTGTTTATATATTCCTGCGTTTCCTGAATATCATTTTCTACGCCCTTGTTCTTGAAGAAATTATAACCAAAAAGTCCGCCTGTAACTATAAGTGAAAGGCATACTGCTCCAAGGAGAATAATGTTTCCGGAACTGTCATCCTTGATCTTGTTCTTAACGGCTGTTCCAAGATCCGTTTCAAGAAGATTGATCTTTTCAATGTCCTTGCTTCTCTTGAACATAGCACCGATAGCGTTTGCATACAGTGAAAATTCAAGGTTTTCATGACCGTGGATCTGCGGTGGAACGTTGATAAGGCTTGTTTTAAGATCAAGCTTTTCAAGCTCGTCGGTAAGTCTTACATACTCGTGTGTATCTCCGTAGAAGATTACATTCTCGATTGACTCGCCTGTCTGACGGCTTCTGTGGAACTGGAGCATACGGAAGATATTCTCGTTTACTGCTTCAAATACGTAGTCATCCGAATAGCCGTAGTCTGCGGCATCAATGGATGCAAAACGTGAGAATGAAAGCGAACCCTGCTCGTAAAGGTTGAGCGAGATGAAATTGTTGTCGATCTGAACGGCAAGGAGTGGCATCTTCGATCTGATCTTTGTATCAGCAAGAAGAACCTTTGTGATACAGTTGCATCCGATCATTACGGATTTGAGGGAAATTCCAAGAAGTTTGAATACCTCTCGGTAGCTGTTTACGATCTCGTAAGGACAGGCAGTAGCAAGAATCCTGTATGCAGACTCGCTTCCCTCGCCTGATGCTTCTGCTTCTCCTACTATAATGTATGATACGCTGTAGGAATCATCAAGGTTCAGTTCAGCCTGCATCTGCTGCTTTACAACTTTCTGAAGATCCTGATTCTTTGCCTTGGCAACGTTCATTTCCTTAAAGATAGTCAGGTTGGAGGAAATCGAAACGATAGCCTCCTTATCGGGCATTTTATGTTTTTTCAGGATGCCGTTAATAAGTGTAGCCACATTGGGCACATCCTTAACGTGACCGTTTACAATGAGGTTCTCCTCAATGTCAAGGGTAGCAGCAGAAGTAATCTTGATTTTTCCGTTGCTTTCTGTTCCCTTAACAACACGTACATTTCTGTCAGTAATATCAAATGAAAGCATTTATCTTTCCACCTTTCCGTTTTATTCGTTTTCGATTGACTCGAATGAACCGTAGAGTGCGGGGTAAATACCACATACTACAAGTCCGATAATCAAACCCATGAAGATAAGAAGCAGAGGCTCTACCATGCTTACCAGACGCTGTACAGCCGCATCTGATTCATCCTCGTAATATTCAGATGTCTTTTCAAGAATAGAGTCAAGCGCACCGGCTTCTTCACCGACGTAAATTACAGAGCAGAACATCGGCTCGAATATTTCTGTTCTTGTAATGGCAGCCGAGAGTGATTCGCCCTGTTTTACCTCGTCAACAACATCCACAAACTTCTCGTCTATGTATGAATTTCCGAGAATCGCAGAAGCTCTTTCAAGACATTCAACCATAGGAATACCGCTGGAGTAAAGTGATGAGAGGGTACGTGCAAAACGTCCGGTGTAGATCTTTGTGATAAGCGGTCCGATTGCAGGGCCTTTTACAAGCATACGGTCAAATTTAAGCCTGAGATTTGGCGTCTTGAGCGCATATTTGATGCCGAATACAAGGGCAAGCGCAATAGCAATAAGTATGTACCATCTTTTTCTGATGAAGTCACTGATAGCAGCCAGGCACTTGGTCAGGAAGGGCATCGTTGAGGGATCATCGTACATTTCGATGAACGTAGGCATGATGAATGTGAAAAGGAAAATAACTATTACTATACAAAGCACGAGAAGTATAATAGGATACGTCATAGCGCCCTTTATGGTGTTTTTCAGCTTGTTTTCCTTGGCGTAATGATCGGACATACGCTGCATGATTACATCAAGCGAACCGCTGGACTCTCCGGCAGCAACCATTGAGATCAGGAATTCCGGGAATGAACCTTCATGCATTTCAAGAGCAGAAGAGAAAGATTCACCTTTCTGAACATTCTCGTAAATGTCCTGCCAGATAGCTCTCGGCTTTTCATCTTCCTGCTCTTTGCAGAGAATGTCGATTGACTTTACAAGCGTAAGACCAGATGTAAGCATGGCGCTGAGCTGTCTGCAGCAGAATGCCAGCTCCTTGGTGTTAAACTTGTACAATGATTTTGAATCTGTTGAATCGCTTTCCTTGTAATCTTTAACGTACAGACCCTTTTCTTTAATTTTCTTTAAGAAGTCCTGTTCGTTCTCCGCATGGATTATGCCCTTTACCTGCTTGTTTTTAGCATCCTGGGCAACATAGGAAAAACTCTTCATAAAACCACCTCCATAAATTATTGCTTGGACTGCTGTCTTTAAGAATCGTTCTTATAGATCCTGTCAAAACAATTATATCATTTTAGCAGAAATTTTTCAATCGCTTTTTTGACATAAATAATCGCTCCCTTTTTATTAATATTCACCAACTTTTATACTTAGCGTAATATTTTCTGCTTTAAAAAGGGAATTTTCTACAAAATACAAATTTTCAGACAGCACAACCACAGCATTCCTGTACCAATGCCGCAGATTGTTAAACTTATACAAATATTATATCACACTCTTCACATAATTGCAACATAAAAACTCAATTTTTTTCTGTTTTTTATAAAACTGTAAACTTTGGCAAATTGCTTAACTATATTTTAGGCATTTTGACTGTTGACAAGCTTTTTTATTATACAACAGAAAATAAAAAGGCTTCCGGAACTGTCCGGAAGCCTTTAAGATCTATACGATTTTTTCCCTTATCAGATATGTGTCAAACACTTTTCTGCCGCCGCAGTATGCTGTTTCTATTTCCTTTCCCTCATAATACAGCTTCTCTGCGTGTCTGTCCCCAAAATACAAATACGAATATGATGCTCTTACAGCCGTTTTCAGTCCGCTTATCCACGGATAGCCTCCGTTTACCTGCTCTCCGAAACACATCATCATATATTCGGGCTGCTCGCCTGTAAATCCTGTCTCCGCTTCAGGCAGCCGTGCAATTTCAGGATATCCGCTTTCCCCCGGTGTGAACATAAACTCACTTACCGGATACGTCAACGCTGTGCTTTCACATTCTCTCAATTCCGGTATGCAAGGGTATCCATCATTTCTCCCCTCAATTATCTCAAACCCCACTGTCTGTACCTCCGCAGATAAAGCCTATGGATGTAAGATAATCCGGATCCTTACACTGCGCTGTAGTAAGTCCGTAAAAATAAATGCTGCTTCCCTGTGTGCTGTAACACGTTTTGTTGCCCATAAGCTCCATATCATAGAAACAAGTGCTCAAAAAATTACTGCTGAAATATACTCTGCTGATATTGCTTACCGATATAGCCTGATAACAATTTGACAATGAACTCCTGCTGTCCACTACGTGAAACATATTCGACGAATTTGAATTATCACACGTGACATTGCCTGTGATCCATGAATCACTGGCAGTTACTTTACGTAAAAGCGAACACTCTGTTGAATCATAGTTACTTGAATCGTGTGTCAGCAGATCAACGATAAGCTGCGTTCTTTTTACAGTTCCGCCGCAGAATACCGCAAATCCCGTCTTTACCGTTCCGGATACCGAAACGACACAAAGATCTGACGAAACCGTCAGTCCCAATCCGTGCAGCATACTTATATTTTCAGTGAACGAATCACTGCTGTTGTGAGAAACATCAAGCATCAGCATACAGTCATAAAGTTCTATTGACGCCGTCAGCCCCGAAGCAGAAGAAAAAAGCGTGACAATATTGCCGTTCATTACCGTATTTTCAAGCATAAGACCTGATATCTTTATTGTCCCGCTGACCATTACATCAAAGGCGGAAACACTGTTTGCCGGATCTGAAACCAGAATATTTCTTATCTTATGACCGTTTCCGTCAAACGATGACCAGTTAACCGGAATGGGTATAAAATTCTCCGCATACGGAGTACCGTTAAATTCTATATCCGCTTCAAGCCGGCAGCAGATATCAGCTCCGCCCAGCTCGTTCATTGAATAAAGATCGTCAACCGTCAATATAATAAACGGATCATTCTTTGTTCCTGTACCTGTCATGTCAATCCTCCTTTATAATAATGTAGAGCGAATTGCTCTTGTGCTCCGTTGAATCATATTCTTCCTGCGTGACCGGTATTACTTCAGGTCTGACAAGAAATTCTGCACATTCTGCATCCATATTGTCAAGACGCTGATTGACGGAATCCAGATCAAAAGCATCAATTTCTGCCTGTATCTCCGCAAGTCCGTCTGCCGCAGCTTTATTGATCTCTGCCACGACCTGTTCAGATGTGTCAGGCAGAACCTCGTTTGTTCCCTCAAGAGCAGGCTTTACAAATACCGGCGGCATATCATACTTGACAACACATTTAACCGTTCCGTTCACCACATTTGAAGCTTTCAGCTCAAGCTGCAGTCTGCCTGCATTCTGCACAAACAAATCGGAGACCTGCCAGATAACACGAAGCTGTTTTTCCAACGGCTTGAACAACAGTGTTGAAGTTATTACTTCTCCGGATTCCGTCTCGCCTTTTATGGAAAATGTACATTCCGAAAGATCCCACCTGTCGTAATAACGATCTACTGTAATATAGATCGTATCGGCAAAGCATTCGCCCTGTATAAAAAGATTGCCGATGGGATAAGTAGGAATATTTTTCCCCTTAGCAGTCAGTTCCATTTACTTCCTCCCTTTCCGAAGAGCTCCGCAGTACTCTTCTATAATAGGCAGGAAAAAAAGGTCTGTACAACGAAAAACCATTGTACAGACCTCGATTTTTTTCGGTGATGCCTTTACATTCCGGAAACAGTAAAGTTCACTTTTACCTCAGTCCATGATGTAAAAGCGTCTTTGGGAATGATAACGTTTGAATAATCAGTATTATCTTCCGCAACTGCACCTTCTGCCGATACCGCTCCGGCTGGTATCATACTCGCCCACTCGTTATAAATATTGGATTTAATGTCAGTTTCCATTTCTACAAACGTATAATTCTTTGCCTCCAGCGGCAGATCTTTGCCGTCAACTTCTATTGAATCAATTGTCAGAACAGCGTTCGGACACTCCTTTGCTCCATCCTTTATTTTAAGAGCAGCGTACATCAGCCCCTCCGGCTTTTCACCTTCTCCCGCTTTCTTGCGGAATCCGGCAGAATCAGCAGTGACACTTACCGTATAACTGCCGTTTTCTTTAATATCTGCTACCCCGGCATTATAGCAGAGATCTTCCTCGGTACCGCCAAGATACTGATGTATTCCTCTGGCATCCCTTATCTCAAGATACGCCTGACCGGAAGTAACCGCATATGCCGTCTCTCCGTCATCTGTTTCATATGTTTTATCGGGTTCTTCCGCCGGAACTTTTGTCTCGTTTTCCGAAATATTTTCATTTTTATACTCTGTACTTTTCTTTTCTTTTTTATCTTTATCACCGCATGAAGTACATATCATACAAAATGCAAGCGACAATGCGGCAACAGCCGATATTTTTCTTATATCCATAATATAAACCTCCCGTTCCGTCGGCATCCTTTTCTCATAATACATTTATTTTATCAGCATCTGATCTTATCTGTTTTGTTCCGGCAAGTGCGGATGATAGCTTCTGCTTTACCATTTTGATATTCTGAAGATTTCTCGCATAATGACTTTCCGTATCATTCAGCATTTTTGTTACTGACACTGCTGCATTCTGCTGCAAATTCTTGGCTGCTGCCTGTGCCTTTGTCAACATATCCACAGCCTTTTTCTTTGCCTCCATCATAATAGCCTCACGGGAAACGATCTGGGCTGCCCTTTCTTCTGCCTTGCGGATGATACCCTCTGCATTAAGCTTTGCCTCATTGAGGATTCTCTGGCAGTCAAACTCTATTTTCTTTGCCTCTTTCAGCTCGTGAGGCATATTCAGGCGGACATCATTTATAAGTTCCCTCATACGCTCGCCGTCAATGACTTTTTTATGTGCAACAAAAGGCATGGAGGATGCTTTGTCGAGAAGCTCGTCCATTTCATCCAGGATCTCATCAATACTCATAAATTTTACCTCTCTTTAATAAGTCTCTGTGTTATATCATCAAGTATAATGTCGGGTACAAAATGGCTTATATCTCCGCCGAAATAAGCTATCTGCTTCACGACGCTTGAACTGAGATACATATTTTCTGCCGAAGTAGTAAGGAATACGGTCTCTGCTCCGGAATAAAGCTTTTTATTCGCAAGAGCCATCTGGAATTCGTATTCAAAGTCGCTTACGGCACGAAGTCCCTTGACAATGGCTATTGCTCCCACGTTGCGGACATAATCAGCAAGAAGTCCGTCCAGAATGTCGATCACCACATTGTCCAGATCTCTTGTTACACGTTCTATCATCAGCATTCTTTCGGTAGCCGTAAAACTGGGATGGGATTTTCCGGCGTTTTTTGAAATAAGAACTATTACCTTATCAAAAAGCTTTGACGCTCTCGTGATTATATCAAGATGTCCGAGCGTCACCGGATCGAAGCTTCCGGGACAAACAGCTATTCTTCTCATTCCGTTTCCGCCTCCCCGTTATTTTCTCCGGAAAGGGGGCTTTCAAAAATAGTAACATTGATCTTTCCATAACGGTATGTCTTTCTAAGCATAAGCCCTTCCGGAGTCTGCGGGATTTCCGCCTCCGACTCATATTCGCAGATTATACAGCCGCCCTCTTCGAGTTTCCGGGCTGCTATGGGAAGAACCTCGGCAATATGTCCGTGTCTGTAGGGCGGATCAAGAATAATGATACCAAATTTCTGCCTGGTCAGTCTGATATAATCGTAGCTGTCACGAAAAATAACTTCTGACTTCCGCTCGAATCCTGCTGCGTGCAGATTATCATTTATGCAGTTTATTGCGGCACGGGAATTGTCAACGAATACTGCTCTCCCTGCACCCCTGCTCAGAGCCTCAATGCCCATCTGACCGCTTCCGGCGAAGAGATCAAGCACATATGTATCCTCCAGTTGAAACTGAACAGCCGAAAAAACGGCTTCTTTGACTTTGTCGGTGGTAGGACGGACATCAAGCCCATCCGGCGCTTTAAGACGACGTCCTCTTGCAATACCGGTAATAACTCTCATCGCAATGATCTCCTAAACTTTAGCATTACTTCTATTATAGCTTGTTTTTGCCGATTTGTCTATATTCTTTTTTAAAGATAGTTGAATTTTCACAAAATATGAACATTAAATTTGTTATATTTGATTATAAACACCATGTTCGTCCTGTTTTTCAGCCTAAACACACATTTATTATCGGGTCTTATACAAAATTAAAGTGTAAATTAGTTTAACTCTTACAGTGTATTTTTGACAAAAAAATCAATAACAATTTGTTATTTTCTCCAAAAAAATTAATTTTAGTATAATTTGTCTGGAATTTTTCTAAAAAGCTGTTGATTTTTTTTAAAAGATATTGTATAATATATATGTATTTGTGTGCCGTACAGCTTTCAGGAACTATTCACAAGAATATCCGGCAGCTGCGGACATTGGGAAATCGGCAGGCCGCAGCCGTAAAGCGGCAGTCAGCGTGACACTTCACGCCGGCGGATGGAGATCATTATGGATATTTTACTCGTAACATCTTCGTTTAACGATGAGATACACGGCAGCGATGACAAGAAAAAAACCGGCTGCGGAATTTCTCTTATCAAACCTGAAAATATTTCAAAATACCGTATAGGCGGCGTTATGACCGACCTTAAAGAGATCTCATGCGATAAATGCAAGGAAAGACTTGCAAAGAAGATAATCAGATCTGACAAGAAAGAAATGGCAAGAATTCTTAAAGAAGAACGTGCCAAAGCTAAAAAAGGAATCGAAGACGAAGGTATTGTTCCTCTTGGCAATACCACTGCGAAAATAACAAAGACTCCCGAACAGAAACAAAAAGAGGAAGAAGAAAGAGCAGCCGCCGAAAGAAAAGCTGCTGAGGAAAAAAGAGCAGCCGAAGAAGCCGCAAGAAAAGCCGAGGAAGAAGCCAGACGTGCCGCCGAAGAAGAAGCCAGAAAAAACGCAGAGAAAGAAGCTTCTCTCGCCGCTCAGAAAAATATCCCCGGTACGGGAATCGCTATCGGCGACGATCTTGCTCAATTTGCAATAAATGTTCCAAAGGAAGAACCGGAACCGGAGCCACCTGTTCAGGATGATTTCCTCGCTCAGTTTGCTATCCGGAAACCGGCAGACGAAGAAGTTCAGGAAAAGCCGGATACTCCGATCGTGCAGGACGACTTTCTGGCACAGTTTGCCATTCCGACGCCAGAACCGGAATATCTTCCTGCTGACGACGGAAACGACAATGAAGAACTTTCAGCTGCGTATGAAAACGACGATTCTGTTATCAACGTCTCCGAGGACGAACTGAAAACCGCAGATGTGGAAAATATTTCACAACCAGAAGAAGAACCAGAAATCAGCCTTGAAGGTAATTCAGACTGGGATTTCGTTGCCAATCAGATATTCGGTTTCGACGGCGTGGATATTCCAGAACCTGAACCCCAGCCTACAGAAATGGATGAACTCTCTTTTCCTGAACAATCAGCTGCCGAACAGCTCGCTCAGAACAGAAACGATAATACTAAACCGGAAGTTCCTGCTCTTGAAGATATAGTTCCTCCTGTGCTGGAAGATATAGTTCCGCCTGCACTGGATGATATTGCTCCGCCTGTGCTTGAAGAGCTTTCAGCTCCTGCTGCTGAAAAGCCGTCAGTTCCTGCACTTGATGAAATATCAGTTCCGGAGCTGCCCGCTCTTGAAGATCTTTCCGGATCCGTCAGCGATGTTCCGCAGGTTCCGGCTTACGATGAGACCGGCGATACCACTTACGATGCCGCACAAGACAACTTCACGGATTTCGAGATTCCGGAAGTACCCGTACTTAATAAGATCTCTGACGTTGCAGAAGCTGCGAAAACAACTGCCGAAGAATACTTAGAAGAAGCCGTTGAGGATGATTCTCAGGAGTACACTGAAGAAGCTGTCGCTGACGATGTTCAGGAATACACAGAAGAAACTGCCGCTGACGACGTTCCGGAATATGCAGAAGAAGCTGCCGCTGACGACGTTCCGGAATATGCAGAAGAAGCTGCCGCTGACAATGTTCAGGAATACACAGAAGAAGCTGTCACTGACGATGTTCAGGAATATGCAGAAGAAGCTGCCGCTGACGATGTTCAGGAATATGCAGAAAAAATTGTCGAAAACAATGCCCATGAAACGGCTTATGTACAAATACCCGAAGCACCTGCCGCTCCGGTTCAGACCGCAGCACCTCAGCCCGTTCCGGTTCAGCCTGTTCAGAATGCTGCTCCTGTACAGCCGATTCCGGTTCAGGCAGTTCCTCCGGTTCAGCCGCAGATCATTAATGTACCGCAGCTCACCGGATATGATGCAGCCGGTCAGCCAATATATACATATATGCAGATGCAGATGACAGGTTACGATCAGAACGGTCAGCCTATTTATATCCCCGTCGGAGGTCAGCAGCTGCCTGTTCCTCCACAGCCGTCTGCCGTACAGCACAGACCTATGATGGGAATGAGCAATACTATGGGCGGACAAATGGGCGCAAATATCCAGAAACCTTACGTGAAACTGGATGCTCCTACACAGACTCCTGCCTACATAAAAGCTAAACTCGGCAATCAGGGCGCTGACGGTCAGTATGTGCAGCCGTCCGCAAATATCTCTAAGATCGCTGTTAATCCGCACGCAAAGGAAACTTCCAAAGCATTTGTAAACGCTATTTCAAGCTCAAAGGACTACGCAAACAAAAATCTTATCGAAACACAGGGACTGCGTGCAAATACACCTGTTCTTTCCTCGATCGAAGATGTTCTCTCACAAATGGGTGACAATTCTCTGAAAAATAAGAAGCAGGCAGCTCAGGCAGAAGTAAATCTCGGCAGTGAATACAAAGGTGCTGCATCAAGACCTTCTGCTCCTGCACGCCCTGCCGTTCCCAAAAAACCTGAAAACGATATGAGAAATATGTCCAAGAGCGAACTCAAGGACAAGAAAAAGCAGGATAAATACGCCGCAAAGTTTAAAAAGGATCTGGCAAAAAGAGGCTTCTGATCTGCAATAAAATTTACCGTACAAAGCTCCTGAACGGACTTTGTACGGTATTGCCCTGAAAATACAGGCGGCAAGGCAGCCCCCCCTGCCGATGCCGTAAACGAAATGAGGTACATACTTTTGGCATACGATGAAATTTATAACGAACTGAAAAACAAAATGGGAGACGCCCCGGAAGAAAACGAGGCTATGCTCCGCAAAGAAGCAGAACGCTTTATCCGTGAAAAAAATACTGACGGCATCTCTGCTGCCGGAAACCTTATAATGGAAAATATGCCCGAAGAAAAACGTGAAGAAGTGATACGCATCACTCACATTGACGGCATACGTCTCGATCATTACTACAGCAACATCGACAAACTTATCGAAGAACGCAATATCTCAGAAGCAAAGGTTCTGGCTGAAAAACTTTACAAAAAGATAACCGTTGAATTCAAGGAGACCGAAAAACAGCGCTACGTTTCTTTCCGCAATCCTTTTGAGGATAATCTTTATCAGATGTTCTTCAAGCCGGAAAAGATTCTTGTTCGCACTCCTTACGATTTTG
>UQXS01000019.1 GCA_900545125.1 uncultured Ruminococcus sp. | reverse complement strand
GGGTGATATAGAAATACGTGTGATAGCTCCGCCTTTTGTATATGCTCCCGTAAGCAGAGGGGAGGAAGCGGCACAGCTGGAAATCAGTTTTCGTGGACGTGAAATCACGAAGCTGCCGCTGTATGCTCAGGAGGATGCCGAAGTAAAGAAGAAAGCATCCACAAAGAAAAAGCAGAGCAAAAACCGGCTTAAAAAATTTATTTCTAAAGTCGGGGGATTTTTCTCCTGACGGAAAAGGTTGATAAAGTGGAAAAAATCAGGATTCAGAAAATGATCGCCGACAGCGGCGTATGCTCACGAAGAAAGGCAGAGCAGCTTATCTCTGCGGGCAGGGTGAAAGTTAACGGTCATCCTGTCAAGCTGGGGGATAAGTGCGGATTCAAGGATCTGGTGACGATAGACGGTGAGAGGATATCTGTTCCCAGAAAAAAGAATTATATCTACCTAATGATGAATAAGCCGAGAGGTTATGTTACTACAGTTTCGGATGAACTCGACAGACGGTGCGTAATGGATCTTCTGGACGGAGTGGAAGAACGTGTCTACCCGGTCGGACGTCTTGACCGCAACTCTGAGGGACTGCTTCTCTTTACCAATGACGGGGAATTCGCCAACAGTATCATGCATCCGAGCCGTCATGTTTCAAAGACATATCGTGTTACTGTGCGTCCGGATATAAGCGACGACCAGCTTGTTGCGCTTTCCGAGGGGGTGGAAATCGACGGAAAAAAGACGCTCCCTGCCAGCGTTGTGGTAAAGGAAAAGGAACAGGGACGTGTCGTTCTGCTCATAACTATTAAGGAAGGCAGAAATCGTCAGATACGTAAAATGTGCGAGAATGTGGGACTTGAGGTCGCACGTCTGCGCCGTATAAGTATCGGGCCGCTGAAGCTTGGAATGCTTAAACCCGGAACTTTCAGAGAGCTTACTGCCGAAGAACTCCGTGCACTGAGAACGGCAATTGGCAAGGAGAAGTAAAATGCTTGAAATACAGGAAAAATTTGGTACAGACGGATATGAAGATCTTGTCAGACGGTCAGTCGGATATGACCTGCACATTACCGAAGCTATTGACGGCGGACAGGCTGTGGGATTCATTGCATATGCCTATAAACCGGAGAAAACAGTGATTTTTGATTACGATGACGGCGGAGAACTTATGCTCTGCGACGGGCTTGTGCGTTCTGTGCTTTTCAAGAGCTGTCTTAAAGGGATCGAAACGGCTGTGTTTGATCTTCCGGATGACAATAAATATGATAAACTCCGGAAACTGCGGTTTCTTGAACAGGGAAGCAGAATGACGGAAAATATTGACAGATTCATGAACGGCTGTAAAAACTGCAAACATAGCGGCAATCAATAATGGATAGGGAATAAATCCCTGTATACAGCCTTGAAAGGAGAATAAAAGATGCCGATAAGAATACCGGCGGAGCTTCCGGCATTTAAAACTCTGGGAGATGAGAATATATTTGTAATGTCCAAGGACAGGGCAGAGCATCAGGACATTCGTCCGCTGAAAGTTGTAATTCTCAATATAATGCCGAAAAAAATAGAAACGGAAAGTCAGATATTAAGACTTCTGAGCAATACGCCGCTTCAGGTGGATATTGATCTTCTTCAGATGGCTTCACACGTTTCAAAAAATACGTCAAAAGGTCATCTGGAGGCTTTTTACAAGACTTTCAGCGAAATAAGAGGCGATCGCTATGACGGAATGATAATTACCGGAGCTCCCGTAGAACTGCTTGAGTATGAGGCAGTCGATTACTGGGATGAGATCACAGAAATAATGGAGTGGTCAAAAACTCATGTATTTTCTACGCTCTATATCTGCTGGGCGGCTCAGGCAGGACTTTATTATCATTTCGGAATACCAAAATATCCTCTTGAACAGAAAATGTTCGGTGTTTTTCCACACAGGGCAGAGGTGAGCAATTGTCAGCTCCTGAGGGGATTTGACGATGTTTTTTATGTTCCCCATTCAAGGAATACCGAAGTGCGCAGAGAGGATATAGAAAGGATTCCGCAGCTGGAGATTCTCACATCGTCTGATATTTCCGGTGTCCATATTGTTGCAAACAAAAACGGACGGCAGTATTTTATTACAGGTCATTCGGAATATGACCGTGATACCATTGCCAATGAATATCGGCGTGACCTTGAAAAGGGAATTGATATCCAGATACCATATAATTATTTTCCCGGCGATAATCCGGATAATGTTCCTCTTTTTTCATGGAGATGTACTGCCAATCTGATGTTCTCCAACTGGCTTAATTACTGCGTTTATCAGCGAACACCGTATAATCTTGAAGAACTTGAAGTCCGCAGCTGGAGTTGGGAAGCAGGGCTTTAAGGCAGCATCGCATATTTAAAAATATTGAGCAGCATCAATCATGATGCTGCTTTTTTTGTCAGCCGTTCCATAAACTCCTCTGTAGAATACGTTCCGCTGCGGTTATATCTGTTCAGCCCTAAAAGACAGTCCGGGTCACGGGTAATATAATTCATGCGTTCGTAGCAGGTCAGCGTGACGAGAAATCCGCATTCACGTATTACCGGCAGGCTTTCACGGCTGATATATCCGAAAGGATAAGCAAAAACAACGGGAGTTATACCGGTGCAGCGGCAGAGTTCCTGCTGAAGAAGGGAAAGATCGTCAAAAAGAACATCATGGTACTTTTCTTCTGTTTCCCCGGGAGCTATTGAGCATCCCCTGCGGATTCCGCTGCCGCAGTGCATATCGTAAGTGTGATTCCCGATTTCCACACGTCCGGAATCAGCCAAAGCGGAAATATCCTCCCATGTAAGGTAGGAGTAAGCAGCTGAATGAGGATCATTTGGTGCAAGGGTCTCTGAGTATCTGCCGACTACCGATACAATGGCATACATATCATATTTTTCCAGCAGCGGCAGAAATTCTGAAAGATTGTTGTAAAATCCGTCGTCAAGGGTGATGAGCACCGGCTTTTCGGGGAGATCTCCTTGATTTCGGGTATAATTTATCAGATCTGCAGCAGTCACCGAGGTATATCCGTTGTTTTTCAGCCACGCAAGGTCGCTTTCGACCTGAGACGGTGTTACGATATATTCCGAAGGCTGCGTTTCGTAGACACTGTGATACATTATAACAGGAAGGGGAACGGGTTCGTCTTTTTCCGCAGCCGAAGAAAAGAAAAACAGCTTTGCAGCAAGGGCAAGTATACCGCACAGGGAAAGTATCAATATAATTATAACTATAAATCGAATTATTTTTTTTAAATTGCAGCATTTGTACATACAGCTCACCTCAACAAAGTTTATGTGAGATCAGGGTGAAAAATGTCTCCGGAGAAATAACGGTGATCTCTTATGAATATAATGAAATGAAAGGTTATAATAATGAGGTGAGGATATGACACGTCAAAGACGCCGGAAGATCAGAACGATCACAAAGTACGTGATTTTGCTGTCACTTCCGTTTGGAATAGCAGGAACTGCAAGCGGAATTAAAGGATTGAGAACTGCACTTTCGGAAACAAACGGATTTTTTACAGAGAAGACCCCGTCTGCTGCTGTTCCGGCAGAAGATAAAGAAGACCGGAAAGTCTACACAAAGGAGAATCCGGAAAATGATCCTGATGATATTCTCTGCGGAAGCCTGATTCTTTCTGAGGGCTACGGAATAAATGCTGAAACGGCAGAAGATCCTGTGCTGAAGCTACAGAGTCCGCTTGAAATGTCTGCGGATGATCCGGGTGAAAAGCCTTATCCCACGGAAGATCAGTGGACTACAGGCGGAGAGATTATCAGGACGACTTATACGCCCTACAGCGGAACGACATTTTTCGATCTTGAAAACGGCGGTCAGGTGAATAATAAGACTGATATATCCAACGATACACTTATAAAGGAAAGCCGTTATCTTCCTGATTTTACCATTGAGGATACGGCAGAACCTCAGGTTCTTATATATCATACACACACGACCGAAAGCTTTGAGCCGTATGTCCGTGAAAACTATGATTCTGCCTTTAATTACCGGACTACCGACGAAACAAAGAATATGATAATGGTAGGCGACGCTATTCAGGCGGAACTTGAATCACGGGGCATCGGTGTCATCCATGTGAAAACGGTACACGATTATCCGTCGTATAACGGTTCATACGGCAGAAGCAGAGAATCTATTCTCCCAATACTGGAACAGTATCCCAGTATAAAAGTGGCACTTGATATTCACCGTGATGCCATATCGGGCGAGGCTTGTGCGTATCAGCCTTACATTGAGATAGACGGAAAGGAAGCAGCGCAGATAATGATAATTTCTGGGTGCGACGACGGTACGCTCGGAATGCCATTTTATATGAAAAATTTTCATTTTGCCTGCCGTCTTCAGGAAAAGCTGGAGGGAGATAATCCGGGTCTGACCAGACCGATTTTATTCGACTACCGTCATTACAATCAGGATCTCACTACGGGCAGTCTGCTGATAGAAGTTGGTTCGCACGGAAATACACTTGAGCAGGTACAGTATTCCGGTCAGCTGATAGGCAGATCGCTGGGGGATATGCTTAACGATATGAAAGAGGATTAAATGAGAAGAAAAAGAAAAAAAACCGTAGTCAGAGCAGTTTTTATATACGTGCTTCTGACTTTCGGTTTATGGATGTTTTTAAATTCATATACCAATTCATACAACAGGCTTTCCGGAGATAAAATAGTTCCGGCAGGTCTTGATCTTTATGGTGATACAGCGTCTATTGAAGTATTAGATCATGAGATAACCCTTGATCTTTCGGTGATAGCTCCGGAAAGCAGGCTGTACTGCGGAGCGTATCTCTTGTCGCCGGACGAGTTAAGATTAACGTGCTATCTGATTTCGCTGTATAACAGTCTTTGACTGCATACATGAGTAAAAGCTGTTCAGTTCGCCGGAGTAAATAAGTGTCGAACCGGGAAAACGGCGGAAATCGTCGGGTTTATAAAGGCAGAAAGGTTTTTCAAGCTGAATTCCTATCTTATCCATGACATAAGCCACGAACTGGGAACATACAAAGCTTTTTTTTCTGTTCCATTCTATATTGAAATAAACTGCCAACAGTCCAAGAATATTATATGAATATACGTTATGATTTTCGTTAAAATGCTTGATTATGCGCTGATATTCAGCTTTCTGACAGCTTGTTACCGGAATTCTGTATATTTCACATGGAATAGAATCAAACTTGCCGAGAGTACCTTTTCCTACTATTTCCTTATTAAAAGTAGCAGGCAGTGGAAAACGGCAGTAGGTTCTGCAAAAGCTGTACATTTCGGAAAGCCTTTCGTCAGCGGACAGGGAAACATGATTGTATGGCTTTTTTGTAAAAAACCTGAAGAATCTTGCAGGTCTTGTTCCTGTCTGTGTCATAATGAGATAGATGTAATTTGTCAAGCTGTTTCCTCCTTTGTGTCTGCTTTTTTAATTATATCATATACATCAAAAAAATACAAGGGTTTTCAGCAAAAATAATAAAAATCAATTTATGGAAAAAATATTAATCGTTACATAAGCGGAGCTATAATTTTTGCTATGCTGCCAACTATTTTGTAGTAAAGTTTTTCTTTTTTAATGCTTTCCGGCGTTACCTGACGGCATTTGCCGAGTGTATATTCAAAATCGTTCTCGATATCCTTTATGCAGTCGGTTTTATACATATATGTTGCACATTCATAGTGATGATAGAGACTTCTGTAGTCGAAGTTTATGGTTCCTATGACCGCTTTTTCATCATCGCTTACGCAGACTTTGGCATGGACGAATCCCGGTGTATATTCATATATTTTCACTCCGGATTTTATAAGCGATTTATAATGCGTTTTTGCAAGGGCGTAAGCCGCCTTTTTGTCAGGGATTCCGGGAAGTATTATTTTTACGTCGATACCCCGCTGAGCTGCGAATTTAATGGAGGTTTCCAGTTCACCGTCAAGGATGAGATAAGGCGTCATGATATGAACATAGCCGGATGCACGGTTAAGAATATCCATATAAACGTTTTCGCCTACTTTATCATCGTCAAGAGGACAGTCCGCATAGGGCATGACAAAGCCCGAACCCTGTACTTTTTCTTCGGAAAGTTCAAGAAATTTATCCCATTCCGGATTTCTTATAGTGATATTCCACATCTGTAGGAACATAAGTGTAAAACTTTGTACGGCATCTCCTTTAATCATGACGGCGGTGTCTTTCCAGTGACCGAAACGATCAACTTTGTTGATGTATTCGTCGGCAAGATTCACTCCTCCGTTAAAAGCTGTTTTTCCGTCAATCACAAGAATTTTCCGGTGATCCCTGTAGTTGTAGTGCGTGGATATGAACGGCATGATAGGTGCAAATGCTTTGCTTTTGATACCGAGTTTTTCAAGGCGCTGACAGTAGTCAAAACTGAGGGTAGAGATCTCGCACATTCCGTCGTACATAACACGTACATCGACTCCCTGCTGAACCTTACGTTTCAGAATGTTGAGAACTTTTCCCCACATATAGCCCTCCCCGATGATAAAATACTCCATGAAGATGAATTTTTCCGCTTTTTCAAGTTCTGTCAGCATGGCTTCAAATTTGTCCTCGCCAAGGGGGAAAAACGTTGTCTGAGTGTTTCCGTAGATAGGAAAACAGCCTGTCCGGTTGAGGTATCTGTTAAGATCGCCAAGACCGGAAGATTTTATTTCCGGGTCGTTCAGGATTTTTTCATCCTGTTCAAGCTTGTCTTTGGTTTCGTTTATAAGACGTGAAATTACATTCTTGGAAGCCATTTGACCTATGCCTTGTCTTGTAAACCACAGAAGAAAAGTTCCCGGGACGGGAAAAAGCGATATAAGTGTAAGCCATGTCAGTTTTGCGGTAGAATCCATTTCGCAGCGGAAAAGGTAGAAGATCATTCCTATCGAAAAAATCGTCTGAAATGTGAGGAAATATGGAATTTTTTCAGCCATAATCACGTAAAGCGACAAGAAAAGCAGCAGCTGAAAGGCTATGAGCAGAACGAAAAAGCAAAGTCTGCTGAAAACAAGACCTAATATGCCTTTTTTCCGTTTTTTTATCAGCTTGATGATCTCAATATTATCTGACACGGCGTATCTCCCCTTTATTTATAGTAGTTTGCCGGTAATTCCGGAAATTTCGTTGGAAATATCCTCGATAGGACGCATTTTTCCGCCGGATGTGCATTCAATAATGTGCCAGCCGAGAATTTCTGCACAGTAATCGGCGGCAGAAGCGGATCTTTTCAGGTAGTCCACATTACGCTCGTGGATATCCTTTTTTGTTTCGTCATTTTCATATCGGCTGCTCATGAGTTTCTGGCTGACTTCCGGATCAACACGCAGGTATATAACGGCGTCCGGCGCAGGTATGCCCATCAATTCATATTCAAATCGGAAAAGCCAGTCAAGGAAATCTTCCCATTCGCTGCGTGGGAGTTTTGAGCATTGATGTATGGCGTTTGAAGTAGTATAACGGTCGGCAATTATTATCCCGCCGTTTTTATAGAGCGTTTCCCAATTTTTTTTATAGCTGGCATAGCGGTCGCAGGCGTAAAAGCTGGATGCTGCATATGGATTGACAGAGTCGGGATTTGTTCCGAAATCTCCTGCAAGATACATCCTGATAAGTGAGGAGGACGGACTGTTGTAATCCGGAAAAGAAACTTTTGTTACATTCATTCCAAAATTTTTCAGATTTTCAGCTGCTTTTTCTGACTGCGTAGCTTTGCCGCTGCCGTCAAGTCCTTCTATTACTATTAATTTTCCGTTCATTGTTATATTCTCCGTTTTTTATTTTGGGTTACTTGTGCGGTCTCTTGGAGACTGTCCTTATTATACCACATTTTTATTATGTTTGCAAGCATCTACGGCAATATATTATGAAAATATTAATATAAAATCAACTTTTTATTTCAGGTTATTATTATTTAATCTATATATAATTTACAAAAACTCTTGACAAATAAATTTAAATGTGGTAAAATATGTATAAAGAATTATTCGGCTTCGGATTCTTTGCCCTATTAATGGGCATTTTAGAAACAGATATATTTTCCGAAGTTCAGAACAGTGGGGTGATGAAATTGAGTTCAAGGCTTGATACGTTATTTGAGGCTCTTTCCGTAGTTTCGGAGGGATGCCATATATATCTTTGTGATCTCAAGAGAGATTACTCTCGCTGGTCTAAAAATGCCGTTGAGTACTTCGGTCTGCCGGGAGAATATATGTATAATGCCGGAGATATATGGAAAGAACATATTCACCCCGACGACAGAGTTGAATATTCCGAAAGCATTGATGAATTTTTCAGCGGAAAATCAGAAAACCATAATATGATCTACCGCTCACGCACCCGTGACGGGAATTACGTTATGTGCACCTGCAAGGGCATTGTACTCAGAGATGAGGCTGGAAATCCGGCTTTCTTCGGCGGATGCATCAAGAATAATACCGTTCTCAGCTATACTGACGGTATCACGGGACTCAGAAGTCTTTACGGCTTTATGGAAGATGTTGAGGTCATGAGAAGCCGTAAGATGTCATATTCCGTCCTGCTTGTGGGAATGAGCCGTTTTTCCGCTATAAATGATGTTTATGGATTCAATTTTGGTAATGATACTTTTAACAGCTTCGGAAAACTGCTTACAGAACGCATGGGACATCTGGGACAATTATATAAAATGGATGGAACAAAGTTTGCACTCATTTCATGGGAATCTAATGCGGATGAAATCGCCGAAATTTATTCTAAAATAAAAAATGAAGTGGCACATGATTTTTCCGTAGGCGGAGAAAAAGTTGTCCTTTCTCTTAACGGAGGTCTTGTATATGTAAACGATTTCAATGCATCGAGAGATACTGTACTTTCGTGCCTGAAATATACATATTATCAGTCAAAGAACCGAAAAATGGGCGAATTGAAGATCTTTACCAGCTATATCGGCAACAGCAGCAGACGTTATATCAAAATGATGAATATAATACGCAACAGCGTTGCGGATAATTGCAGAAATTTCTTCCTCTGCTATCAGCCGATAATCAATGCCAAGGATGAAAAACTGAAAGGAATGGAAGCTCTTGTTCGCTGGAAAGATGAAGATTACGGCGTGGTTTCACCCGGAAAGTTCATCCCTATTCTGGAACAGGATACTATTTTTCCGGAACTTGGCAGGTGGATAATCAAACAGGCGATAAAGGACAGCAAACGTTTTGTTGAGGTGTATCCGGATTTTCTGATACATATTAATATTTCTTACGCTCAGATAGAACGTGGGGATTTTATTTCGGAACTTATGAATATTCTCAGTGAACAAAATTTTTCTCCTCGGAATCTATGTCTTGAACTGACAGAAAGATGCAGACTTCTTGATATAGAATTGTTGAAAAATCAGTTTAAACTGCTTAAACAGTATGGTATAAAAATCGCACTTGACGATTTCGGAACGGGATTCTCTTCTATAGGTATCATCAGGGAATTAAGCTTTGATACGATAAAAGTTGACCGTGAATTTGTCAGAAACATCGACAGCAGTGTGACTGATAAGAAAACTGTTCATTTCATAGCAGATCTGGCAGATGCGTTTCAGGCTGAAGTATGCGTTGAAGGTGTGGAAACTGATAAAATACGTGTTATACTTGGCGATTTTGCTGTAAATAGTTTTCAGGGCTACTATTATTCAGAACCAGTGGTCATGGATGAATTTTCAAAAAAGTATCTTTCAAACAAATGAACTTTAATGCAATACCTTGCAGAGCCGTCAGGCGTGCTTTGTGCGGTGTGCTGTAAATGAGGTCTGACGTGTGTGCGGCAGACCTTGTTTTGTTGTTAAAATGCACAAAAAATATGATTGAATTTGTCTGATTTGCACTTTCCTTGCTAATTTCTATGTGCTTTTCTTCATTTTTTGCAAAAAAAGCTTGCAGTTTTTTGTGAAATGTGATAAAATATATTGATAGCTTATAAGTGCAATACAGCAAAAAAGATTGTGTTGTCAGAAATAAAGGAGAATTCTATGGCTAAATTAAAGGCTGCCGTTATTTACGGCGGTACATCAAGAGAATATCGGCTTTCGCTGGCTTCGGCGGCAGAAATAGTTAAAAATATTCCAAGGGATAAGTACGAGGTTATCTGCATAGGTATCACAAAAAAAGGAAGATGGCTCTATTTTCCGGGAGATCCCGATGAGATAGCCGACGGAACATGGGAAATGAATCCGGACTGCGTTTCAGCGATAATTTCCCCGGATCCTATCCACAGGGGAATAATTACTATCGAAAACGGAGAGGTTTCTTTCCGCAGGATAGATGTCGCATTTCCTGTGCTTATGGGAAAGGGCGGTGCGGACGGCACTGTACAGGGACTTCTTGATATGGCTGGGATTCCATATACAGGATGCGGTCTTTTGGCCGCAGCTTCGTGTATGGATAAATCACATACCCATATGGTTCTTGATGATTTCGGAATCGTTACTGCTGACTGGAAACTAATCACTCAGAGGGAAATGAATATGATTGATAGCCGCTGCGAACAGATCGCCGGAAAAATGGGATTTCCTCTGGTAGTAAAACCGGCAAACAGCGGAAGCAATGCCGGAACGAGTGTTGCAGAAGATATGGAGCAATTTACAGCTGCTGTGAAAATAGCATTCTCCAACGATAACAAGGTAGTCGTTGAAAAGTTTATAAAGGGCAGAAAGCTTGAAGCTGCCGTTATGGGCTATGATACGCCGTTTTCATCATATATCGGAGAGATAGTTTCTGATGGCTCTGATTATGACCCTACCGATTTCAGCGTCAGTACAGGAGACGTTCTTGTTGTCCCTGCCGATATGCCGAATGATATCCACAATATGATACGTGAAACAGCTGTGAATGCGTACAAGGCACTGGGCTGCAAAGGATACGCAAGAGTAGATTTCTTCCTCACCGATGACGGCAGGCTTCTTCTGAATAAGATCGGTACATCTCCCGGACTGCGGCGGAACAGCGTTTTCACAAAGCTTATGGATCAGCTTGGAATGAATTATTCCTACCTTCTTGACAAGATCCTTGAACAGGCAATTGATAACGCTGAAAAACTGTACTGAGCGGATGGAGGGTATATGAACAAGGATGTAACTATTTCCCTTACAAGCGTTCAATGGCAGGATAGGGAAAAATCAGAGACTGAATTGGTGACAAGAGCAAAGTTCGCTCATGTTGACGGCTGGGATATTATTTCGTATGAAGATACTTCTGCTACCGGTTTTGAAGGTTCTGTTACTACGATAAAGGTGAATAGAGAAAAAACAGCTTCTATCATTCGTGAGGGCACTGCTAATTCGGTACTCAGTCTGGAAATCGGACGCAAGCACTATTGCCAGTATGGTACGCCTTACGGAAATTTACAGATAGGTGTTTTTACCCACCAGATAAAAAATTCGATTGAAAAAGACGGCAGTATTTATCTCAGATATACTCTTGATCTTAATTCGTCCTATTTATCGGACAACGAGATAATAATGACCGTTCAGAATACCTAAATGAAAGGAATAAAAATAAATGTCAGACCTTATAAATAAGGCTTCAATGCAGCTTCGGGAGCTTATTACGGAAGCTCTGGGAAAGCTGACTGCCGATGAAGCTGTTCAGGCAGTTCCTGTGCCTGCTTTTACGATTGAAATTCCGGCAGATAAATCTCATGGCGATTTCGCCGCCAATACTGCTATGGTATGCGCAAGAGCATTCAGGATGCCACCCAGAAAGATAGCCGAACTTCTCTGTGAAGCCGTTGATCTAACCGGTTCGCTTTTTGACCGCTGCGAAGTGGCAGGTCCAGGATTCATGAACTTTTTCCTCAGCCGCAGATGGTTCTCGGATGTCGTTGAAAACGTACTGACCGAGGGAGAAAACTACGGAAAGACCAATTACGGCAGCGGAAAGAGAGTTCTTGTTGAATTTGTTTCTGCAAATCCGACCGGACCTATGCATATCGGAAATGCAAGAGGCGGCGCTATAGGCGATTGTCTTGCAAGTGTTCTTAGCTGGGCAGGATACAAAACCGAAAGAGAATTCTATGTAAACGATGCCGGTAATCAGATCGAGAAATTCGGCAAATCACTGTCTCTCAGATTTATGCAGCTCTGTTCGGAAAAAGGACAGTCTGTCATGAAAGAGTGCGGCGGAGATACCGAAAAAATCTGCACGGCTCTCTACGAAAAAAGCGGCGAGGGCATGGACTTCGAGATGCCGGAGGACGTTTACCTCGGTATGGATATTATTGAGCACGCCAAAAATTATTATGATCTCAACGGCGGAAGTCTTGCGGAAGTCGGAGATGAAGAGCGCCGAAAAGCTCTTGTGGAATACGCTCTGCCCCTGAATATTGCCGGACTGGAGCGTGATCTTAAAAAATATCGTATAGTTTATGACAACTGGTTCCGTGAGAGCACAGTGCATGAAAAAGGCGAAACAAAAAAGATCGTAGACAAGCTGCTTTCTTCCGGAAAGGCTTACGAGAAGGAAGGCGCAGTGTGGTTCAAAGCAACGGACTACGGCATGGACAAGGATTTTGTGCTCAGAAGAAGCAACGGTCTGTATACCTATATTGTACCGGATATCGCTTATCACTACGATAAGCTTGTTACGAGAGGATTTGACAAGGCTATAAACGTTCTCGGCGCAGATCATCACGGCTATGTTCCGAGACTGAAAGCGGCTCTGGAGGCGCTGGGAGTAGATTCCTCAAAGCTGGATGTTGTGCTGATGCAGATGGTTCGTCTGGTGCGCAAGGGCGAAGTTGTCAAGCTTTCAAAGAGAAGCGGCAAAGCTATCACTCTTGTTACCCTTCTGGATGAAATACCTATTGATGCTGCAAGATTTTATTTCAATCTCCGTGAGGCAAATTCTCAGTTTGAGTTTGATCTTGATCTTGCAGTTGAGCAGTCATCGCAGAATCCCGTTTTCTACGTGCAGTATGCTCATGCGAGAATTTGCAGTCTGCTTGCAAATCTTAGTGCGGAGGGAATTGAAATTCCCGAAAGCGCAGATCTTGATCTGCTTGATAATCCACGTGAGATAGAGCTTATCCGTCATATCGCATCTCTGCCGCATGAGATAGATCAGGCAGCAAAGAGCTATGATCCGGCAAAGATCACTAAGTATGCTTTTGATCTTGCAACTCTTTTCCACCGTTTCTATGACGGATGCAGCGTAAAAAATGCCGAAACACCGGAGCTTATGAACGCAAGAATTCTTCTGTGCCTTGCCGTAAGACAGACACTGAGAAATGCTCTCAGTATCCTTAATGTGGACAGACCGGAAAAAATGTAATTATAATTCAAAAAAATTACGGTTTGGTTACAGAGAAAATTACTTAATTGTTACTTGATTGGCAATTTGTGACAAAGATTATATGCCATAAATGTTACTTTTGCAGGTTTTGGGATAAAAATTAACACTTTGTTAACAAATTCTTAAAAAGAATATGTTACAATTTGTAATATATTAAGGAACGATCCTTGATATATATCCCTTGCAGCTTGCACATAAAAAATTATTTAAATTACGAGAAGGGATGTCCAATATGTCTAACAGATTATTTCAGGGTTTAGTTCATCAGATGCGTGATACTATTGACGCCACTATAGGAGTTGTGGATGAGACCGCAACTATCATTGCGTGCAGTGATCTTACAAGAGTCGGCACGACAAACGAATTTGTTTCGCTCGATCTCAGCGATTCACACGACATTTTCATTCGTGACGGTTTCACGTACAAGCCTTTCGGCTCAAGAGTAAAACCGGATTACGCCGTTTTTGTAGAGGGCGTTGACGACGCTGCCGCAAAATATGCAAGCATTCTGGCTATTACACTTTCCAATATCAAGCAGTATTATGATGAAAAATATGACAGAAACAACTTTATCAAGAATGTTATCCTTGACAACGTTCTCCCCGGAGATATCGTTATCAAGGCAAGAGAACTTCACTTCAATGCCGAAATCAGCCGTGCCGTTTTCCTTATCAGAATTATTTCGGCAAACGATATCTCCGCTTATGACGTTATCCAGAACCTTTTCCCGGATAAGAACAAGGATTTTGTTTTCAATATAACCGAAAGCGATATCGTTCTGGTCAAGGAGCTTAAAAGCACCGTTGATGCAAGAGATCTCGAAAAACTGGCTCGTTCTATTGCCGATACTCTCAGCAGTGAGTTCTATACGAGGGTAAATGTCGGCATTGGTACGGCTGTTATCGGCGTAAAGGATCTGGCACGCTCTTTCAAGGAAGCACAGATGGCTCTTGAAGTAGGCAAGGTATTCGATACCGACAAGGTCATTGTAAGCTATGATAATCTCGGAATCGCACGTCTTATTTATCATCTTCCCACGACACTCTGCGATACTTTCCTTCATGAAGTGTTCAAGGTAGGCAGTATCGAGTCGCTTGACCATGAAACGCTCTTTACTATCCAGAAATTCTTCGAGAACAATCTTAACGTTTCCGAAACTTCAAGAAAACTCTTCGTACACAGAAATACTCTGGTGTACAGACTTGAAAAGATCAAGAAGCTTACTGGTCTTGATCTTCGTGAATTTGATCACGCTATCATTTTCAAAATTGCTCTTATGGTCAAGAAATATCTTTCTGCAAATCCTGTTAAGTTCTGATGATATATTTTTTAATTCCTTCCACATATTAAGGCAGGTGTAATCCATTGGTAGAACTTAAAAACGTATCCGTAACCTATTCCAGCGGAGTTGACGCTCTGAACAACGTCAGCCTGAAAATCAACGACGGCGATTTTGCCTTTGTTGTAGGTTCATCCGGAGCGGGAAAAAGTACAATGATCAAGCTTTTGCTTAAAGAAATAGACGCTACAAGCGGTGTCGTTACCGTAAACGGCTATAATTTAAGCAAGCTTAAAAGACGTAAAATACCTGAATTCCGCCGTACTCTCGGATTTGTGTTCCAGGATTTCAGGCTTATTCCGTCAATGACGGTTTACGAAAATATTGCTTTTGTGCTTCGTGTTATTGATGCCCCTATCAAGTATATCCGCAAGCGTGTTCCATACGTTATCAGTCTTGTGGGTCTGCACGCAAAGACAAATTCATATCCGGACGAGCTTTCAGGCGGCGAAAAGCAGCGTGTTGCTATCGCAAGAGCGCTTGTGAATGATCCGCAGCTTATCATTGCGGACGAGCCGACCGGAAATATTGATCCGGAGCTTTCTTATGAGATCGTTGATCTTCTGAAAGGAATCAACGACCAGGGAACTACTATTCTTATGGTAACTCATGAGCATGATCTTGTCCGCCATTTCGGAGGAAGAATTATAAACATCACTGATGGAGAAATCGTATTTGACGAGGTTATCCTTGGCGCAAACGAGGAAATGATTCTTGGCTCAGAACCGGAACTTATAGGTACATCTGAGACGGACGGAGGATATCAGAATGAATATACAGCTGCATCAGATCCTTCATCCATGCTCAGCAAGGGAGAAGACGCTGCATTTATAAATGCAGCAGATGATATTCCAATGCCGGCTGATCCTATAACCGAAATGAGTGCTGATGACGTGATAGCCGCCATAACCGGTGAAAAAACGTCGGGAGGTGCAGGAAGATGAAACTGAGCGGTATCAAATATCTTGCAGATCAGGGCGTTGAAAATATCTGGAAAAATAAAATGATGGCTTTTGCAACATTCTGCGTACTGCTTATTTCGCTTCTCCTTGTCGGAACAGCATCGCTTTTGTACATAAATATGGACTCAATGATACTCGGACTTAATGACAAGAATGAGATCGCTGTCAATCTGGACAGGGGAGTTTCGGACGATGTGATAAAGAAGGCAGAGGCGGATATAAAAGCAATCGACAATGTTAAGTCAGTGGAATTCATATCAAAAGAGGAAGCACTGAAAAGGCAGAGAGCAAAGATACCTTCCGGTGAGAAGGTGTTTGAAATGTTTATAAAGGACGATGCCAGCTTTATGCCTGACGGCTTTAGCATTACCGTCAAGGATACTGCTATCATAGATCAGACTACCAATGAAATAGCGGCGCTTCCGAATGTATTTAATGCAAAGTCCTCTATTCAGGTAGCCGAATTTCTGAAAGAACTGCGTCGTGTGGTAACACTCGTAGCAGGCGCTATAGTGATAGCCCTTGCGGTGGTATCTATGATAATGATTTCAAATACCACTAAGGCAAGCGTTTTTGCAAGGCGTGAGGAAATCCAGATCATGAAATATGTTGGTGCAACCAATGCATTTATCCGTCTTCCGTTTTTTGTTGAGGGCATGGTTACAGGACTTTTTGCCGGCATAGGCAGCTTCTTTATAACATGGGCAGCATACAGCAAGCTTTATGCCGTTATTATGACGCAGGAGTATCTTATAAATGCTTTTGGAATGGGTCATCTTATCCCATTCAGTAAAATCAGATTACTGGTTCTTGCTGCATATCTTGTAGCAGGGTCGTTCATCGGTGCTCTTGGCAGTGTTATCAGTACAAAGCGTCACATTGACGTATAAGGATTTTAATGAAAGGAGTAGGACGCCGGCTGATGCAGACGTTCTGCAAGGATATGAAAAAATTAAGCATATTAAAAAAAACTCTCTCATTTCTGACGTGCTCCGCACTGTCCTTTGCCTTGGTGACAGGTTATAATAATGTTCCGTCAGGCAAGAAAAGTGCAGCGGAAGCATCAGCAAAGTCTCTCAATGAGATACAGGCTGAAAGAGATGCCAATAATGAAAAAATCGCAGAGCTTGAAAATCAGATCGCAGAACTTCAGGGCAATGCAAGCAATAAGAAAGCATATCAGGAAACGCTGACAGAACAGATCGAACTGATGCGTGATAATATCGCCCTCATTAATACGGAACTTGAGGCTATATCTTCCGATATAGAGGCAACCGAAACAAATATAAGCAATCTTGACAATGAGATTGCTGCTCAGGAAAAAGAGATTGACGAGAGTGTTGAACTTTTCAAGGAACGTCTTTTCAATATGTATGTTTCCGGAAATGATAATCTTGCTTCTATTGTCATAGGTTCTTCAAGCTTTTACGATATCATGTCGACAATCGAAATGGCAAATCGTATGGCAGAATACGACGAGGAACTTATCAACGGTATTCTTGACGACATCGACAGTCTTGAAAAAAACAAGTCAGAACTTGAAACAGAAAGGCTTACACTTGAAATGAAGCTTGAAAGTCAGGAAAAACGCAAGGAAGAAAAGGAAGCTTCTCTTAGCGAATATGACGAGAAAATGAGGAGTACTCAGGACGAGATTGACCGTATCGAAAGGGAAGAACAGATTGCTCAGGGAAAGGTAGCTGATCTTGAAAAGATAAATGCGGAATATGATGCAGAAGAAAAGGCTATCTACGATGCCATTCAGAAGGCGGCTGAGGAAAAGAAACGTCAGGAGGCAGCAGCTGAAGCTGAGCGCAAAAGACAAGAGGAACTGGCAAATCAGCAGCAACAGCAGCAGCCTGCAACAGGAGGCGGCAATACATCAAATGATCCTGACTCATCCGGCACGACGGTTGATCCTGACCCATATGTTCCTCCGCAGACATCAGGCGGATTTATCTGGCCAGCACCTGGATTTTCATATATCTCAAGCCCGTTCGGTGCTCGCTGGGGCAGAAATCATAACGGTATAGATATCGGTGATGCAGGAATTCACGGCGGAGCGGCTGTTGCATCGCAGGGCGGTACAGTAATTGCTGTAAGCAGTTCGTGTACTCACGATTATCCAAAGAATAATGGAGGCTGCGGCTGCGGAGGTAATTACGGAAACTATGTGCTTATTCAGCATGACGGTACATATTCCACAATGTATGCTCATCTGGCTTCTGTTAATGTTTCTGTAGGCGATTATGTTTCTCAGGGACAGGTTATCGGCTATATCGGCTGTACAGGTTTTTCGACCGGATCACATCTTCATTTTGAGATTCGTGTAAACGGTTATGCAACTGATCCTATGGGCTACGTAAGCCGTTGACATTAGTGAGAAATATTTACTCATACAGAGCGGCTTTAGCTGCTTATATCGTTACATCGAAAGTTTTGATAAAATAATGAATAAAAAAATCAGTCTCGGACTTGCAATAAGTCTTATAGCTATCGCATCGGCGGTAACGTTTATTCTGACATCTTTCTTTTCACTTCAGAGCTTTAATGAAAAGGTCGTAGATGTAAACCAGAAAGCAAAAAAATACAATTCATTACAGCTTCTTGATACGTTTATACGTGATAATTACTACGGTGATATCAATGAAGCAGAACTGAATGACGGAATCCTGAAAGGATATGTTGACGGTCTTGGCGATCCATATTCACGCTATCTGTCTGAAGAAGAATATATCGACGAACAAAGCGAAAATGCAGGTGAGATAATCGGTCTTGGTCTTACTCTGGCGGAAGATGAAAGCGGATATATCCGCATAGAACAGGTACTTGAAAACTCTCCGGCTGCCGAAGTCGGAATAGTTGCAGGCGATGCAATAATCCATGTTGACGGTACTGATGTTACAGAAATCGGTTTTGACGAAGCAGTTGAAACTCTTAAAGGCTCAGAGGGAACAAGTGTTAAGCTGACTATCCGCCGCAGCGGTATTGATACGGATTACGATTTCACACGCCGCTCTATCGAAGTGACAAGTGTAACAGGCAGATTGATCGACGGATACATCGGATATATCAAGATCGACGGATTTAAAGAAAATACGTCGGAACAATTTATAGAATTGCTCCAACGGCTCACATCAAACGGTGCAAAGGCACTTGTTTTCGATCTGAGAGATAATCCGGGAGGAATTGTGACCGCATTGGAAGAATGTCTTGATCCGCTTCTGCCGGAAGGAAAAATAGCTGTTGCGGATTATAAGGACGGTCATTCCGAAACACTGGTATATTCCGACAGTTCGGAATTGAATATGCCGATGGTTGTAATCATGAACAGCGAAACAGCAAGTGCAGCCGAACTATTTGCGGCAGCGTTAAAGGATTTCGACAAGGCACAGCTGGTTGGTGAACAGTCGTACGGCAAGGGAGTTATGCAGTCTACCACTGAATTTGAAAGCGGCGGAGCTGTAGTTCTTACCGTTGCCGAGTACCGAACAGTAAAATCGGAATGTTACGACGGTGTTGGTCTTGCGCCGGATTATCCCATTCAGAATGAGGATGTGGGTGTGGATTCGCAGCTTGATAAAGCTTTGGAAATCATTGACGAAGAACTTTCAGAGTAATACTAATATCTTTCTGATCTATCTTATACTAATCCTTGATTAAGGGGATTAGTATTATGACAATATATAGGCAGATTGCGTGTACAGACATCTGGAGTGTTTTGTACAGAGTTGTTTTAATTTTGAATGAAAAAATGAGCGTTCACATTTTGTGAACGCTCATTTTATATTAATTTCTGATCGAGAGAATCAGTTTTATACTCGCCTCGATTGCAAAATGTCCAAAAGATGCTGAACAGAAATTTTGTATGTCAAGGCAGAGGAAGAAAGCATACTGTCGTATGGTGACGACAACAACGCAGACAGACAAAATCTATGTCAGCAATACTGGATATTTTGTAATAGAGGAGAGTATATATCCCACAAGCCACACCCTCGCCGGACAGTCAATGCACGGTAATGACGATAACGATATCACTGCAAGTATACGCTGTCTGGGCATAACATTAAACAGGAGATTTGAACTCCTATCGCTGCCTGAACGATAACCTGATGTTATTTTTCAATAACTTTTTTTGCATTCGCCCTGAACGGCTACACCAGAATAGTAATCAGATAAGTTCTGATGTCCAGTTGAGTTCCTGGATAGTGTTGTCGATCTGTCGTAATTCCTTTGACATTGCGTCAATTTTTTTCTGGATAGATTGCACATTTACGGTGCTGACGATTTTAATTTCTTTTGCACGTGCTCTCATGCCTGTCTGACTTGCGCTGTTCACAAGCTGCCTGTAGGCGTTTATACGTACAGAAATAGTATCACGTTCAGCGATAAGTTCCGTTATGGATTTGCCGTCTTTGGTTACATGGCAGTTTGTAATGTTTATTTTACAGATAAGCTCGCAAAGACGTTTAACAGAAGAATCGAGTTCGGCGAGCAGAGCTTCAGGATCTTCCGCAGGAGCTTCATTTTCCTGAGTGATAGCGTTTATAGACAAACGTGATTTAAGCTGCTCAATATTTCTGTTGAGATCAGCACGTTCCTGTAATGCTTCAGCAAGTTTCATAATTGATACCTCTTTTGAATTGGATTTGTTTAAAAATACCGAATTTTTTTCTTATTATATCATTTTTTTCTACTGTTGTCAATAGAATTTAGCTTGCAATATTAGTTGTTTTTTGATATAATATATAAAGATGCATTAATATGCGCCTGTAGCTCAGGGGATAGAGCATTCGCCTCCTAAGCG
>UQXS01000018.1 GCA_900545125.1 uncultured Ruminococcus sp. | reverse complement strand
CCGCAGGTATGTCCGGAGGAATTGCCTATGTTCTGGACGAGGACAGAGATCTCTATACAAGGCTGAACAAGGCTCTTGTTTCACTGGAGAGCGTTTCTGAGAAATATGATATTATAGAACTTAAAAATATCATTGCGGAGCACGCAGAGGCAACAGGTTCGGAGAAAGCACGGCATATCCTTGATAACTTTGAGGAATATATACCAAAGTTCAAGAAAATAATTCCCCACGGCTATGCGAAGATAAGAAGTGCCGTTGCCGCTCTTGAAGAAAAGGGCATGACGGCTGAACAGGCTGAGATCGAAGCATTTTTTGTCACAAGAAAGGAGGCATAAGCTATGGGAAAGCCTACAGGATTTATTGATTACAAAAGACTTGAAAGCAGTGCCGCCGAGCCTGCAGAGAGAATAAAGAATTTCAATGAGTTCCACAAGCCTCTCGGAAACGAGCAGCGGAAAGAACAGGCGGCTCGCTGTATGGACTGCGGTGTTCCGTTTTGTCAGAACGGTCAGATGCTCTGCGGCATGATATCCGGCTGTCCTCTCAACAATCTTATTCCGGAGTGGAATGATCTTCTGTATCACGGTCATAAGGAGCAGGCGCTGCGCCGTCTGCTCATGACAAACAACTTTCCGGAGTTTACGTCACGTGTATGTCCGGCTCTCTGCGAAAAGGCGTGTACCTGCGGTCTTAATGACGATCCGGTCGCCGTAAGGGAAAACGAGTTTGCGATCATCGAAAACGGCTTTGCAGATGGGCTTGTCAAGCCGCAGATACCCGAAGTGAGAAGCAGTAAAAAGATAGCCGTTATTGGTTCGGGGCCGGCAGGTCTGGCTGCGGCTGATACACTCAACAGGAGAGGTCACAATGTGACGGTGTTCGAGCGTTCCGACAGACCCGGCGGACTGCTTATGTATGGTATTCCGAATATGAAACTTGAAAAGCAGATAGTTATGCGCCGTGTGGAGCTTATGAAAGCCGAGGGTGTTATGTTCGTCACAAATGCCGATGTGGGAAAAACCATAAAAGCAAGCGATATCACTGCCGGATACGATGCCGTCATACTTGCCTGCGGTTCATCAAATCCACGTGATATCAAGGCTGAGGGGCGTGATGCTCAGGGAATATATTTTGCCGTTGATTTTCTTAAAGCTACTACTAAAAGTCTCCTTGATTCAGACTTGCAGGACGGAAATTATATCTCTGCAAAAGACAAGGATGTGGTGATAATCGGCGGAGGAGATACGGGCAACGACTGCGTGGGAACTTCCGTCAGACACGGATGCCGGTCTGTCGTTCAGCTTGAAATGATGCCTAAGCTGCCGGACAAAAGAGCTGAAGATAATCCGTGGCCGGAATGGCCGAGGGTCTGCAAGACCGATTACGGTCAGGAAGAAGCGATTGCTGTTTTCGGTGCTGACCCCAGAGTATATCAGACGACCGTCAGGGAATTCATTAAGGATGAAAACGGCGCTCTGTGCGCAGTAAAGACGGTAAAGCTTGATTTTGTTCCTGATCCGGAAACCGGAAGAAAGCTCCCCAAGGAGATTCCCGGCAGCGAGGAGATCATTCCATGTCAGCTTTGCCTTATAGCAGCAGGATTCCTCGGTGCGCAGCAGTATATCGCCGATGCTTTCGGTGCTGAACTTGACGGACGGACGAATGTCAGAACGGAAAACGGCAGTTTTCACACGGGTGCAGACAAAGTATTTGCGGCAGGTGATATGCATATAGGTCAGTCACTCGTGGTAAGAGCAATAAGAGAGGGCAGGGATGCTGCCCGTGAAGCGGACGAATATCTTATGGGATATACGAATTTGTAAGGAGGCAGAAAAGAGATGGTCTATTCGGAAAACGAAATACTTCAGTATATAGAGGAAAATGACGTTAAATTTGTAAAGCTCACTTTTTGCAGTCTGGACGGAAAGCTGAAAAATATTTCTGTTCTGTCATCGGAAATGGCTGCTGTTTTTGAGAGCGGAATACGCATTACCGCAGGAAAGATAAAAGGATTTTCAATCGCCGGAGGACGTGATATCTTCCTTTTCCCCGATGCCGGAACGATGACGATCCTCCCGTGGAGACCGTCCCACGGCAGAGTTATCAGGATGTTCTGCTATATCAGATATGCGGACGGTACGCCGTTTGAGGGGGACAGCAGGTGGTTTCTGAAAAAGGCGATGAAAGAAGCTGTCGGCAAGGGATACTGCTTCCGTTTCGGAACGTCGAGCGAGTTCACTATTTTCAGGAACGATGAAGCCGGACTTCCGACCAAGACTCCCCACGATTTTGCCGGATACTGCGATATCGCTCCTGACGACAGGGGAGAGAATATCCGCCGTGACGTGTGCCTTACCCTCGAACAAATGGGGATACATCCTGTTTCATCACGCCATGAAAGCGGTTTTGGACAGCATGAAATAGACTTCAATGCATCTTCTGCACTTAAAGCAGCTGATACTTTTCTGAGCTTCAAATCGGCAGTAAAATCGGTTGCGGAGAGAAACGGCGTTCATGCAAGCTTTATGCCAAAGCCTCTGCGTGGTGCCTGCGGCAACGGTATGCATATAGCGTTCAATGTCTTTCCCGGCGGCGATTTCATTGAGGAGAGATCATACGAATCGGAGAGAGAACCAAACTATGCGGCAGCCGGAGTTATGAAGTATATCCGTGAATTTGCTCTTTTCACCAATTCTACCGTGAATTCGTATAAGCGTCTGGGAGAATTTTCTGCTCCCCGCAATATAGTCTGGTCGGATGAGGAAGAGGGTCAGCTCATAATGATGAACGTGAACGGCACTGATTCTCCTGTTGAACTTAGAGCCGCCGACTGTGCCTGCAATCCTTATTTTGTGTTTGGTCTTATTATATACGCTGCCCTGGAGGGGATCAGGAACAAACTGCAGCTCCCGGAAAAAAACAGCGGCAGAGAAAAACTTCCTGTAAATCTTGAAGAAGCAGTGCAGTGTGCAGAGAAGTCGGAGTTCCTGAAAAAATACATTCCGCAGGCTGTGCTGGAGCAGTATATTCAGGCAGGCAGTTCCGAGTGGAAGGAATATTCTGCGGCGTATGACAAGGAAGCATTTGAAGATCAGAAGTATTTCTGTAGTTTGTGATCCGGAGGTTCAGCGTGGAAAATGTCCTAATTGTTTCAGGAAATAAAAACGCCGCCGAAGCACTTTCCGGATTTATAAGGGAATCCTTTCAATGCAGCGTCAGGGCGGTAGAGTCGGGATATCAGGCAAAAAGCATATTCGGCAGTGATCCGTCGCTTGATCTTGCCGTGATAAATACGCCTCTTATAGACGAATACGGCATAGATCTTGCAGAATTTATCACTGAAAATTCTGCTGCCGGGTGTATTCTCATAATCAAGTCTGAAAATGCCGAAAAGACTTGCGAGCGTGCGGAAAAAAGCGGTGTGATAGTCATGCTTCGCCCGATAAACAGAGGATTGCTTTATCAGCTTGCAAAAACAGCGGATACTGCGGTAAGACGTTATCTTAAACTCTGTCAGGAAAAGCAGCGGCTTGAAAGCAGAATAGAAGAGATAAAAACCATAGACAAGGCAAAGTTTATGCTTATGGAATACAAATCAATGACAGAGGCGGAGGCTCATGAGTACCTTGAAAAGTATGCCATGAACAAGCGCAGAAAAAAATATATAGCCGCTCAGGAGATTATTGATTTGATTCATGAGCAGTATATGTGATAAAAGGACGTGGTTGCTGTGTTTGACACAATACATGAGGAATGCGGAGTATTTGGCATATATGAAAAAAATCGTGCCGATGTGGCATCGTCGGCTTATTTCGGATTGTATGCGCTCCAGCACCGTGGACAGGAAAGCTGCGGAATTGCTGTCTGTGACGACGGAATTTTCCGCCACAAGAGAAACGACGGTCTTGTTTCCGAGGTCTTCGGCAGGGATGAACTATGTCATCTCGGAAAGGGAAACATGGCAGTGGGGCACGTCCGGTATTCCACTACAGGGGGGAAGAACCATAATAATATACAGCCGCTGGTAATACGGCATATCAAGGGAAATATGGCTCTTGTACACAACGGAAATCTTGTCAATGCCGCAGAGCTGAGACGGGGTTTTGAAATGTCCGGAGCTATTTTTCACGGTACTTCCGATACCGAGGCGATAGCCTATGAGATAGTCCGTGAACGGCTTTCATGCAGCTCAACGGAAGAAGCGGTGCAGAAAGCCATGCCGCATATAAAGGGAGCGTATTCCTGTATTCTTATGACTGCCACAAAGCTTATAGCATTTCGTGACCCTGACGGATTTCGTCCGCTGTGTATCGGCAGGACAGCTGACGGCGCATATGCTGCTGCATCGGAATCATGTGCCCTTGAAGCGGTCGGGGCAGAGTTTGTACGTGATGTAAAGCCGGGTGAGATCGTTGTTATCGGTGAAAACGGACTTCGTTCAATAACTGCGAACTGCACTGATAAAAGCAATATCTGTATATTTGAGTATATTTATTTTGCACGTCCTGATTCGGTTATTGAAGGAGTTTCAGTTCACAGTGCCAGACTGCGTGCAGGGGCACTTCTTGCGCAGTACAGTCCCGTTGATGCGGATATCGTCATAGGTGTTCCGGATTCAGGTCTTGATGCTGCCCTCGGATATTCCCGTGAAAGCGGAATTCCCTATGGAGTGGGATTTATCAAGAATAAATATATCGGCAGAAGTTTTATCCAGCCGGAGCAGACACAGCGTGAAAGTGCCGTGAAGATAAAGCTCAATGCCATAGGCGAATCGGTCAGAAACAAGAGGGTAATAATGATAGACGATTCTATCGTGCGTGGAACTACGTGTGCCAGAATAGTTCGCCTGCTGAGGGAAGCAGGTGCAAAAGAAGTTCATGTGAGGATATCAAGTCCGCCCTTTCTGCATTCATGCTATTTCGGGACGGATATAGATTCGGAGGAGAATCTCATTGCAAGTCAGTGTGTATCCGTTGAGGATATATCCGAGAGGATATGCGCTGATTCCCTTGCGTATCTGCCGGTGCAGGCTCTGGGGAAACTTATCGGAGATGGCAGGAGTTTCTGCCGGGGATGCTTTACCGGAGATTATCCCATAGATGTATCAGGTGCAGGCTCTAAAAACAAATTTGATAATAAAATCCATAAATAATGAAAGTGTGATTTGCTATGTGTACTATAATGTGCTGCTGCGGAAAAAATGACGGTATGTCAAAGGTTGCCAAGGGACTTGAAGCAACGGTTTCAAGAGGTCCTGACGATCAGAGAATAGAAGAGCTTAACGGCGGTGTTATGGGATTTCAGAGACTGTCCATAATGGGACTTACTCCCGAGGGAATGCAGCCGTTTTCTCTTGACGGAAGCTATGTCGTCTGCAACGGAGAAATATACGGATTCAAAGCTCAGAGACAGGCTCTTATGGAAAAGGGATACTCATTCGTAAGCGACAGCGACTGCGAAATACTTCTGCCCATGTACAAAGAATACTGCACGGATATGTTCGGTATGCTTGATGCCGAATTTGCCTGCGTGATATACGACGGCAGAACGGATGAGTTTATCGCTGCCCGTGACCCTATCGGAATACGCCCGCTTTATTACGGATATGATGCGGACGGACAGATGATATTTGCCAGTGAAGCGAAAAATCTGGTGGAGATATGCGAAAAGATAATGCCGTTTCCTCCCGGACACTACTGGAAGAACGGGGAGTTCACCTGTTACTGCGATATCACGGCTGTTGACAGCGTTATCAGTGACGGTATTGAAACGGTTTGCAGAAATATCCGTGAAAAGCTTATTGCAGGCGTTGAAAAGCGTCTTGCGGCAGATGCAAAGGTCGGATTTCTTCTTTCCGGGGGACTTGATTCTTCACTTGTCTGCTCTATCGCCCAGAGCCGGAGCGAAACTCCCATAAAAACGTTTGCAATAGGCATGAGCACCGATGCCATAGACCTGAAATATGCCAAAGAGGTCGCCGACTATATCGGCAGCGACCACACCGAAGTGATAATCACTAAGGAAGATGTTCTGGATGCTCTGGAGACGGTCATCAGGATTCTCGGAACATATGATATCACGACGATACGTGCCAGCATGGGAATGTATCTTCTCTGCAAGGCTATCCATGAGCAGACGGATATACGTGTTCTGCTGACGGGGGAAATATCCGATGAGCTTTTCGGATATAAGTATACTGATTTTGCACCGTCGGCAGAGGAGTTCCAGAAAGAGTCGGTAAAGCGTGTAAGGGAACTCCATATGTACGATGTTCTTCGTGCAGACCGCTGTATATCTTCAAATTCACTTGAAGCACGTGTGCCTTTCGGGGATATTGATTTTGTAAAGTACGTTATGGCTGTAGATCCGGAAATGAAGCTGAACAGGTATAATAAGGGAAAATATCTGCTCCGTCATGCGTTTGAGGGAGATTATCTGCCGCACGATATACTTTACCGTGAAAAGGCTGCTTTCTCGGATGCCGTAGGTCATTCCATGGTAGATTATCTCAAAGAATATGCGGAAAGCCGTTATACGCAGGAAGAATACTGCGAGGGAATAAAGAGGTATGCCCATGCCCGTCCGTTTACAAAGGAATCGCTGCTGTACCGTGATATATTCGAGAAATTTTATCCCGGTCAGAGTGAAATGGTCGTGGATTTCTGGATGCCCAACAAGGAGTGGGAGGGCTGCAACGTAAACGATCCCTCAGCCCGTGTGCTGTCCAACTATGGAGAAAGCGGCGTGTAATAATTCAGGGAACGCAGGAATTCAGGCAACACCGCACAATTTTTGTGTGGTATTGCCTTTAATCAGTGCTTTATTTATTTTCGATCGAATAAAATTGCTTTTCTTTGTGTGGGTCAAAGGAGCGCAGTCTGTGATTATCCGGCAGCATAACTCTGCCCCTGTAATCGGAAACAGGAGAGAAAGTATATTTTCCGTCATATCTGTGAGCTGCCCTGAAAAGACCGCAGCTTATTTTTCTGCCTGTTTTAACGCATACCGGAGATCCGTTTTCAATGAGTTCAAGTCCGTTTTCTTTTACCCTGACGGTGATATCCGTTCCGGTAATGCGTGAATTTTCTGCGATATAGCGTGGATGTCCGGAGGAATAGGAAACATCGTTCATAAACCGGAACATCAGTGCAGCCACGGCATCTTCCGTTCTGCCGAGTCTGGCTGTAACAGATCGGACGGGATCGGAGAGAAGTCCGGCGAATTCGTCTGTCTGTTCTTCCGCAAGGCTGTTGAGAGCATCGCCGAAGCCTTTATCCGAGTCGAAAATATGCAGTTTATCTTTTGACATTGTGTGTTCCGGAACAGAATCGGGATACATAGCCCTTGCCATAGCCTCGTAGGATTTATGAACAGCAGCTTTCCGTGAGAAGTAGGTCATACCGGTTGCATGTGGCAGACAGCAGATATCCGACAGCATATGGATGGCACGGGCAAGATATTCTGCGGCGTTTTCTTTGAATCCTGCCTTGTACATAGTCAGTGCCATAGTGTAGTCCTCTTCGAACATGGAACGGGCACTTTTGGCGTATTTGCCTATGCCGTTTTTGTAGTAGCCTCCGGAGGGATGTTTTTTTATACAAAGGGAATTTGCCGCACAGTAGTAGTGGCGGCCTTTTCCCTTTTCGTAGTCGCCGGTGCTGTCAGGTCTGCACACGTTTGAAATGATGATATCGGTAAGAGGCACGTAGAAGTTTCCGGCATCAGGATAATGGCTCAGGAGCAGGGAAAGGGCACGATATACCAGTGTTTTATGAACGGAGACCGGTTTGGTTTTTCTTACGGAGAGAAAGTGCTCTTTAAGAGCTGTCATTTTGTCTGCGGAGATTTTCCACTTGTTTTTCATGGCTGCAAGACCTCCTTGAATTACAGTATTAAAATACTTATATGCTAATTATAACGTATCTGATAATTAAAGGCAAGAAAATTTTCAAAAACTATTGGAATTTTTTTAAAAATATGTTATAATAAAAAAAGCATAAAAAATCAGATTCATAAGGAGAAAGATATGCGTATCAGACACAAACCGTGGGCAAAGCCGGAACTCGAAGCCTGCCCGTTTTATATACACGAATCTCAGGAACATATCGGTCACTGGCGTGAACTTTTCGCCGAACCGGATAAACCGTTGTATCTTGAACTCGGATGCGGAAAGGGAGGATTTATCTCTCAGGCTGCTCCGGCGCATCCGGAGGTGAACTTCATCGCACTGGATATAAAAAACGAGATGCTTGTACTTGCCAAAAGAAAGCTCGAACAGGCTTACAGTGAAAGAAACCGTTACGTTGACAACGTGAAGATAGCTATTCAGAACATCGAACGCCTTGATCTCGCATGGGACAGCCGTGACAGGGCAGACAGAATATACATTAATTTCTGCAATCCATGGCCTAAAAAGAAGCATAAAAAGCGCCGTCTTACCCATACAAGACAGCTTATCAACTACAGGAAATTCCTGCACGGGGAACTCTGGTTCAAAACCGACGACGATGATCTGTTCGAGGAATCTTTTGAGTATTTTGCCGAAGCCGGATATGAGATAATCTACAAAACATATGACCTTCACAGTGAAAGTCCATATGAGAATTTTGTGACGGAACATGAAAAGATGTTCAGCGACGAGGGAAAGAAGATAAAGTTCCTTATCGCAAGACCGATACCGGAGGAATGATATATGGAATTTGAAAAAAAATCGTATAAATTTTCATTTGGTGCAGGAACAATTAAAACAGCCGGAACAGGAAGTATTGACAGGTCAGAAAAAGCTCCGGATATCACGACAAAGCACGACACAAAAGCAATAGCCAAAAGCATTGGGAATGCAGCCATAGCTCTCGCACTGCTGAAGCTGAAAAGGAAGCACAGCAGAAAACATATTGATTAAATTATCAAAAAATATAAAAAGACTGGACAAAGAGAAAAAAATGTGCTATAATATGTATGTCCTTTACGGCTGACATCAGCCGGCAGGGCGAATATGTATACTTACGGCAGAATAACACTGTTTTGTGCGGTACTGCCGGAAAAGAGACTACAGTATGCTCGTCTGAAAGGATTCGGACGGGCTTTTATTTTTTGTCGGAGGATGAATTTATGTCCGGAACTATTCTTATAAAAAATATCCGTGCGGTCGATGCCGTGAAAGATACCGTAACAGACGTTTTTATCAGTGACGGAATTATTGCCGGAGTGGGAAATATCACTGCCGTCAATGCCAATACCGTCATTGACGGAACGGGTCTTGTGCTTATGCCGTCACTTTTCGATATGCACGTACACTTCCGTGACCCGGGATTCACACATAAGGAGGATATCCTTACCGGGTGTTCTGCTGCACTGGCAGGCGGCGTTACGGGAGTTCTTGCCATGCCCAATACCAATCCGCCCTGCGATAATCCCGAAACCGTGAGATACATAATCGAAAAGGCTCAGGGGACGGGCGTGGATGTCTATCCGGTGGGATGCATTACCGGAGCCATGAAAGGCAATGGTCTGAACGACTATGAAGCTCTTAAAAAAGCAGGATGCATCTGCATTTCCGATGACGGCCGTCCCGTGGAAAACGCTGAAATGATGCGCAGAGCACTTGAACTTTCAAACGAAAACGGACTTCTTGTTGCCTCTCACTGTGAAGATCTCGCCATTATAAACGGCGGTATCATGAATAAAGGTGAAATTTCCGCAAAGCTCGGCGTAAAGGGAATGGACAGGGCATCGGAGGATTATATTACAGCACGGGAGATAATTCTTGCCTCTTCCGTGAATGCAAGGATACATATATGCCATGTCTCCACGGAGGGCAGTACGGCTGTAATCAGATTTGCCAAATCAAGGGGAATAAAAGTTACCTGCGAGACTGCACCTCATTATTTCATGCTGACAGACAGGCTTCTTGAAAAGCGTGATGCCGACTACAGAATGAATCCTCCGCTCAGGACGGACAAGGATGTAAGAGCAATAATCGACGGAATAAAGGACGGCACGATAGACTGCATCATTACCGATCATGCTCCGCATACGGCAGAAGAAAAGGCAGTGTTTGAAAAAGCTCCCAACGGAGTGGTGGGACTTGAAACTTCATTTGCCGCCGCACTTACCGCACTGTATCACACGGGTGAAGTCAGCCTTAACAGGATAGCGGAGCTTATGTGCGTTAATCCGAGGAAGATCCTTGGCCTTGAAATACCTGCCGTTGAAGTTGGAAAAACGGCTGATCTGATGATAGCGGATATCGGCAGAAAATGGACAGTTGATCCGGAAAAGCTCCATTCAAAATCACATAATACGGTTTTCAAGGGGATGACCCTTACAGGCAAGCCCCTTGTTACTATATCAAAAGGAATCATAAGATACGACGAAAGGTAAGGTAAAGCTATGTCATTTGACCGACTTATTGAAAAAATCATTGAGATGAAAAATCCTACGGTTGTAGGTCTTGACCCCAGACCGGAGTATGTTCCGGAATATATTCTCAGGCGTTATCAGGACAGCGACGGCTGGACGATGAAAGCCGTTTCAAAGGCAATTTTTGATTTCAATCAGGCAATTATTGACCAGATACATGACATTGTTCCTGCCATAAAACCGCAGGCTGCATATTACGAAATGTTCGGTCATTACGGCATAAGAACCCTTGAAAAGACTATCCGATATGCAAAACTTAATGGAATGTTCGTTATCACGGACGGAAAGAGAAACGACATCGGTGCAACTATGGAGGCATATGCCAGTGCTCACATCGGAGCAGTGACTATCTGCGATACGGAGGTAGAGCCTTTCGGAGCTGATGCCCTTACGGTAAACGGCTATCTCGGAACTGACGGCATAGAGCCTCTTCTGAAATGCTGCCGTGAACGTGACAAGGGGATTTTTGTCCTCGTAAAGACATCAAATCCTTCCAGCGGAGAATTACAGGATCTTAAACTTGAGGACGGTACGCCGGTCTACGCTAAAATGGGCGATATGTGCGAACAGTGGGGCTCGGATACCATAGGAAAATACGGATATTCCTCAGTGGGAGCAGTTGTCGGAGCTACATATCCGGAACAGCTTGCGGAACTCAGAAAACGTCTGCCGCATACAATGTTCCTTGTTCCCGGCTACGGAGCTCAGGGCGGCGGAGCAGAGGGTCTTAAAGGCGGATTCGACGAAAACGGTCTCGGAGCTATAGTAAATTCCAGCCGTGCAGTTATGTGCGCATATAAGAAAGAAGGCTGCGACGAACGTGATTTTGCAATTGCTGCACGCCGTGAGGCTATCCGCATGAGAGATGATATCACACAGTATATCAATCTGAAATAATTTATAACCTGCACTCAGATATCCTGCACGGCTTCAATGGCGCAGTCATGCAGTATGGTTTCAAAAAATTGCCGGCGGGGGGCTTACCCCGTGAAAGGACGATAAAGATGTCTTTATTCAATCAATCCGAAAAAGCTTATCTTATGCTTGCAAACGGAAAAATTTTTGAGGGAAGAAGCTTCGGGGCTAAAGGGACGGTGATAGGCGAGGTCGTATTCACCACTGCGCTTACGGGCTATCAGGAGACTCTCACAGACCCCAGCTACTACGGTCAGATAGTGACACAGACCTTCCCGCTTATTGGAAATTACGGTGTCAACAGTCAGGACGGAGAATCGGACAAGCCCTATCTTACGGGATATATTGTCAGGGAATGGTGCAATGCGCCGTCTAACTTCCGCTGCGAGGGGAATGTAAACGATTTTCTTGTTTCTAACGGAATAGTCGGCATCCATGGTATTGATACACGCTGCCTTACACGTATGATACGTGATGCAGGCGTTATGAACGGCGTTATCACTACGGGAGATGTTTACGCCGAAAAAGATTCGCTTCTTGCAAAGATACGTGAATTCGAGGTGAAAAAAGCAGTTGAATCCGTTACCTGTACCGATAAAAAAATATACGGTGAGGACGGCAGATTCAATGTTGTGCTTTTCGATTTTGGATATAAGCGCAATATCCGTCAGGAACTCGTGAAAAGAGGATGCCGTGTGACAGTAGTTCCGGCAGAAACGACAGCCGACGAGATACGTGTTCTTGCACCGGACGGAATAATGTTCTCAAACGGCCCGGGAGATCCGGCGGAGAACACACAAATAATTGAAAACATCAGAGAAATACAGAAGCTCGGAATACCGATATTCGGCATCTGCCTTGGTCATCAGCTCATGGCTCTTGCAAACGGCGGACGCACCGAAAAGCTGAAATACGGTCATCGTGGTGCAAATCAGCCTGTTATTGACCTTGACAGCGGACTGACCTATGTCACCAGCCAGAATCACGGATATGCCGTGGTGGGGGAAAGTATATCAGCCGATAAGGGCTATGTATCGCATATCAATGCCAACGACAAGACCTGCGAGGGTATAAGATACACCTGTGCCAATGCGTTTACGGTGCAGTTTCATCCGGAGGCTCACGGAGGCCCTCTTGATACGTCTTATCTGTTCGATGAGTTTGTAAAGACTATGGAAAGGAAAGGTGATTGATATGCCGCTCAGAAAAGATCTGAAAAAAGTGCTCGTTATAGGCTCAGGCCCTATAGTTATCGGTCAGGCGGCGGAGTTCGACTATGCCGGAACACAGGCGTGCCGTGCTCTTAAACAGGAGGGACTTGAAGTTGTTCTGGTGAATTCAAATCCTGCAACGATCATGACTGACAAGGCAATGGCTGACAAGGTCTACATCGAACCTCTGACGCTTGACGTTGTGAAAAGAATTATTGAAATCGAAAAGCCGGACAGTCTGCTGTCCACGCTTGGCGGACAGACGGGACTTACACTTTCAATGCAGCTTGCAGCCGAAGGCTTTCTTGATTCCCATAATGTGAAGCTGCTCGGAGCAGATCCGGAAACGATACACAAAGCAGAGGACAGACAGGCTTTCAAAGATACTATGGAGAAGATAGGAGAACCGTGCATTCCCTCCAAAGTGGTTGAAACCGTCGATGATGCCGTTGATTTTGCACAGGTAATAGGATATCCCGTAATAGTTCGTCCGGCATTCACACTGGGCGGAACAGGAGGCGGAATAGCTCAGGATGAAGCCGAACTCAGAGACATTTCCACTAACGGACTTCGTCTTTCACCGATTACTCAGGTGCTTATTGAAAAGTGTATAAGCGGCTGGAAAGAGATAGAGTTTGAAGTTATCCGTGATGCCAAGGGCAACGTTATAACCGTATGCTCAATGGAGAATTTTGATCCTGTCGGTGTTCATACCGGAGACAGCATTGTTATAGCTCCGGCGGTTACTCTTTCCGACCGGGAGTATCAGATGCTCAGAACGGCAGCTATAAATATAATCAAGGAACTTAAAGTTGAGGGCGGATGCAACTGTCAGTTTGCTCTGCATCCCACAAGCTTTGAATATGCCGTTATCGAGGTAAATCCACGAGTTTCAAGATCATCTGCGCTGGCTTCAAAGGCAACCGGATATCCAATAGCCAAGACTGCCGCAAAGATCGCCGTCGGATATACGCTTGATGAGATAATCAATCAGGTGACGGGCAAGACTTACGCCTGCTTTGAGCCTGCCCTTGACTATGTTGTAATAAAATTCCCGAAATGGGCTTTCGATAAATTTGTCTATGCAAAGAGAACTCTCGGTACGCAGATGAAAGCAACGGGAGAGGTCATGGCTATCGGCACGAGTTTTGAACAGGCTATGATGAAAGCAGTCCGTTCCATTGAACTCGGCATGGATTCAATGAATCTGAAAAAGCTGAAAAAACTTTCTGATGAAGAGATACGCAGCAAGCTCCATGTTGTTGACGACGAGAGATCGTTTGTTGTGTTCGAGGCACTCAAGAGAGGTGTTACTCCGGAGGAGATACATGAGATAACCATGATAGACAACTGGTTTTTGTATAAGCTCCTCAATCTTGCCGAGCTTGAAAAATGGCTTGCCGACGGTGAACTGACCGTTGAAAAATATAATACCGCAAAACAGTACGGATATCTTGACAGCACTATCGAGAGGATGTCCGGTCAGAAATGTCCTGCCCACAAGACCGCTGTGTTCAAAATGGTAGATACCTGCGCCGGAGAATTCAAGGCTGAAACGCCGTATTTCTACTCTACATTTGACGATGAAAACGAGGCTGAACAGTTTATTGAGAGAAAGAATACCGGCAAGGAAAAAGTTATAGTTTTCGGTTCGGGCCCGATAAGAATAGGTCAGGGAATTGAATTTGACTACTGTTCTGTTCACTGTGTGTGGACACTTAAAGAACTGGGATATGAGGCTGTAATCTGCAACAACAATCCGGAAACGGTATCAACCGACTTTGATACCGGAGACCGTCTGTACTTCGACCCTCTGACCAGAGAGGACGTTGAAGCTATTATCAAAACAGAAAACCCATATGGAGTTGTAGTTCAGTTCGGCGGTCAGACGGCTATCAAGCTGACACGTTATCTGTCCGATATGGGAGTGCGTATTCTGGGAACTTCCGCCGATATGATAGACGCTGCCGAGGACAGAGAACGATTTGATGAAATTCTTGAAAAATGCGGAATTCCACGTCCGCAGGGGCATACAGTCATGACGACTGAAGAAGCGGTCGCAGCAGCAGAAGATCTCGGATATCCCGTGCTTCTCCGTCCGTCATACGTGCTTGGCGGTCAGAATATGATAATCGCTCATTCTAAAGATGACGTGGTTGAGTATATGGGAATCATCACCAGCCACATGATAGAAAATCCCGTGCTTATCGACAAGTACATGATGGGAACTGAGGTTGAAGTCGATGCTATCTGTGATGGCGAGGATTTCCTTATTCCAGGTATTATGGAACATATCGAGCGGGCAGGCGTTCATTCCGGCGACTCTATCTCGATCTATCCCTCACAGCATCTTTCGGAGCGAATCAAGAAAATTATTGTAGAGTATACAAGAAAGCTTGCAAAGGAACTCCATGTTATCGGTCTTGTGAATATCCAGTATGTTGTCTATAACCATGAAGTATATGTTATCGAGGTAAATCCCAGATCGTCAAGAACAGTACCATATATAAGTAAGGTTACGGGTATACCTATGGTCGATATCGCAACAAAGATCATGTTTGGCGCAAAGCTTCGTGACATGGGTTATGAAAGCGGACTTTATCCTGCCGGAGACTATGTCGCAGTTAAAGTTCCGGTGTTCTCCTTTGAAAAGCTGACGGATGTTGATACCATGCTCGGTCCTGAAATGAAATCTACCGGCGAATGTCTCGGTATCGGAAGAAATCTTGAAGATGCCCTGCTCAAAGGTCTGACGGCTGCCGGATTTGATCTCAAACGTGAGGGCGGAGTGCTTATTTCCGTGCGTGATTCCGACAAGCGGGAGGTGCTTCCTATTGCTGATAAATTTGAGCGAATGGGATTTGATATCTATGCAACGTCCGGTACGCAGAGTGTTCTGCACAGAAATATGATCGCTGCAAATCTGGTGCGCAAGATATCCGACGGAGAGCCGAATGTGGAAACGCTTCTTGACAGCGGAAAGATACATTACGTTATCTCTACATCAGCTAAGGGACGTCTGCCGGAGCGTGACAGTGTTAAAATGCGCCGTAAGTCTATTGAGCGTTCGATATGCAGCCTGACGGCTATAGATACGGCTAAATCCCTTGTGAAGGTGCTTGAATCGGGACGTACCATTAACGATGTGGAACTTGTTGATATAACGAAAATCTGATAATAAAAATAATCTTTGAATTGTGCGGCTGTATAAAAAACAGCCGCCTTTTTGTGCATAATAACAAAAAATCTTTTATTTAATCTTTATTTATTCATTTCTATTGACTGGAAGCGGATAAAAGGGTATAATATAATTAACATGGTTTGTGCCATTGAAAATGAAAATATCGGGAGGCAACTATGGGAATAGTTAGTTCAAAATGTTATTACTGCGGCGAGCCGGTGCAGGTGGATATCCAGAAAGATGCGTGGATTTGTCCCGGATGCGGCGAGCCTTTTATTGTCGAAAAATCGATAAAGCTTGCAAGAAAAAATAATGTGAGCCATAAAAGAGTTGTAGTAAGCCCGGTGCGTGCCGGAAAGTCAAAAACTGTTGTAAATACCGAGGTTGATGATGAAACAGCTAAAGAAGCTTTACTGGAAGAGATCGTTGAAGAATCGGTAAATGCTGAGATTTCAACTGAGGATAAGAATGAAAATCCGGAAACGGCAGCTGAACAGGAAATCCCTGAAACAGAAGAGAAAGAAAGTGCAGTTTCCGAGCTCGGCGGAGAACAGGAAGTTTCCGAAAAGGAAGAGAAAAAAGCCGAAGTCCCAGAAGCTGTCAGGGAAACTCCCAAGACGGAGGAGAAAAAAGCCAAAGTTCCAGAAGCTGTCAGGGAAACTCCCAAGACGGAGGAGGAAAAAGCCAAAGTTCCAGAAGCTGTCAGGGAAAATTCCAAGACAGAGGAGAAAAAATCCGAAGTTTCCGAAGTTAGGGCAGAAACCGAAAAAAGAAAGAAATCCGTTCTCAGACCCAGTATTGAGATCGAAAACGGTGTGTTTATAAAGTATTCGGGAACTTCTGATGAAATTGAGATCCCAAGAAGCGTCCGCAGGATCGGCGAAAATGCTTTTGAGGACTGTAAGACGCTTAAAAAAGTGATTCTTCCTGATGGTCTTGTTGAAATCGGAGGTTATGCTTTCAGAAATTGTTCTTCTCTTGAAACAATAGAAATTCCGGAAAGCCTTGCAAAAATTGGCCCATGGGCTTTCAGAGGATGTACAAAATTGAAATCCATGTTTCTGCCCAATAATATCAGCGTGATAAACGACTGCGTTTTTGCGGAGTGTGAAAGTCTGGAAAGCATTGAAATGTCCAACAAAATTTCTGAAATAGGAGCATTTGCTTTCAACGGCTGCAAGAATCTGGAATCTGTCTGGCTGCCGAATACTGTCAAGCAGATCGGAAAATACGCATTTTCAGGCTGTGAAAAGCTTAAAACGGTGATCGTTCCGGACGGCGTATCTTCAATTAACGAGAGAACGTTTGCCGGATGCACAGATCTTACGGATATCGAACTGCCGAAAACTATCAAAACTATAGGTCAGTTTGCGTTCCAGAACTGCGTTTCGCTGAAAAAAATAGCCATTCCGTTTGCCGTTACATACGTTGACGGCTTTAAGGGATGCAGTTCTCTGCGCTCTGTCGATATACCGTCAAAGGTTACGTTCCTTGGCGATTTCAGCGGATGTACAAATCTTGAAAGCATTAAAATTCCGCCATCTGTTGTAAAGATAGATTCGGTATTTTCCGATTGTCCCAACCTTATGAATATTTCATGGAATCATCTTATGGAAAATCTCAGCCGTTTCCCTGCATATCAGGAGAAAGTCGTAAATGGCTGGAAGGCAATGGGCAAGTGCTCTTTCTGCGGCGGAGATTTCAAAAAGCTTGGAAAAACTTGCAGAGAATGCGGAAAGAAAAAGGATTATTGACGATATGAAAAAAAGATATACGGCAGTATTTTTATCAGTACTTATGGCGTGCGCCGGAACAGTTTCATGCAGCAGTGAAAAATCGAAAAGCAGTTCCAAAAGCTCACAAACTGAGACGGATGCCGCAGCCACTTCAGACATCCAGACAACTGATACCATGACTGATGCTCCGGAGATAACCACTGCTCCGGTCACGGAAAAGAATGTGACCACAACCACTACGTCTGTTCAGTCCTCAAAAGAAGCTGCAGCGGCTGGAAATCAGGCAGGAACTTATGACAGCGGTTATACCGACAGTCTGTCGATAGCTGTGGACTTCTATCAGGCATATCTGGATCACGATCCGGAAAAGGTCTATAAGATGTTTAATCCGGAGGAGATAGAGTGCTACAAGAAACTTATGGCAGATCAGCTTGAAGGAAAGTCTGCTGATGAGGTTTTCAGCAAAGATGCGTTGATTAAGGCAATAGACGATTCAATGTCTATGATTGAAGAAATAATGGCGGAATTCAGCGATTCGGAAAACGACCGCTGGACAGCAGATATCAACGAAGAAATTCTCGAAGAAATAGCGGAAGATGAACTCTCTGCCTTTAACGACGAACTGGGAACAAGCTATACGAGCGGAAAAATTGTTAATTACATGAATTATGTAAATGCTGATAACGGCGAGCCGTTTGTCGGAAATTCCAGTGCATTTGTTGAGAAGAACGGTCATTGGTATGTATCTTTTTCAAGTCTTATGCAGAGCGAATTGATTAATCAGCTTGAGGTATAACACAAACGCCGGGCGTGAATGTCCGGCGTTTGTTTTTTTGTGTTTTATTTTGCACCTTCCATGACGGCGGAAAGTATTGCGTCGTTCCATTTGAGAGCTCCACGGTTGAATATGCCAAAGCTCTGTTCACCGGAGGACACGTTGTTATCCCAGATAAAGCACTTGATTCCCTGCTTCTTGGCGGCACTGATGTAATATCTGTAGTATTCCTGACGGACTGATTCAGGAGCGGCATTTACGCAGCCGAATTCTCCGATGATAACGGGAGTTCCCTTGTCGGTGAATTTCTGTTTCAGTTCTGCGAATTTAGTGTCAAGTTCGGCTTTTCCGCTGTCGCTGAAATCTGTAGACGAACCGTCAGAAAACTGCCATGGCGCATAGTAATGAATTGACACAATGACATTTCCTGCATTGGCAGGGATTACAACATCGTTGATCGCAGCCGTTTCGGCAGAAGCAGCATAGGAAGTTATTATAAGTGAGCGGTACGAATTGTTTCCGCCGGTTTTGCGGACAGTATCTACAAAGTCCTGTTCGTATTTAGCAATGACAGCTCTTTCTTCGGGCGTTCCGCCCATCCATTCATTTGCACTTCCGACGGTTCTCGGCTCGTTCATGCCCTCAAAGATAAGCCTGTCGCCGTAGTCTATGAAATATGATGAGATCTGACTCCATATGGCTTTCAGCTTTGCGCTGTCGGCGGCATATTCCGAATCCAGCGGCTCGAACCAGATGTAGTCGTCATGATGCATATTCAGGATAACGAACATATCCTCATTGTAGGCGTAATCCACGACTTCTTTTACACGGGCAAGCCAGTCGGCGTCGATAGTATCGCCGTTCATGTGCTCTCCCCACGTTACGGGAATGCGTATCGAGTTGAAGCCTGAATCCTTGACGGATTTAATCATTTCCTTTGTTGTTTTCAGATTTCCCCAGCCTGTTTCAGTTGAGAGACCTGATTTTCCGGTATCATAGCTGTCAAGAGTGTTTCCGAGACACCAGCCGACATTCATGGTCTTTACGATCTCGGAAGCGGTTCTGAAATCGCCGTTTTCCGCAGGAACTTCCGGATCAGGAGTATTGTCGGGCTTAACCGGAACGGAATTTCCACTGCCAAGACTGTATTTTACGGTAACGGAATCGAGAGTTACAGACGGCTGTTCGCTCCACCAGTAGCCAAGAACGAGTTCCCCGTCCTTTGCAGCATAAGCTTTTGCCTGAGCCGGAACGAACCATGTCAGCGATAAGGATGAGCTTTCGGTGAAAACTGCCGTGTCCGGCGATTGATACGATCCTGCCGATGAATTGTAGCCGAAAGCTCCGGTGAATTTTCCGAGAGCTCCGGAGGAACTGATGTTATATACGACAGCTTCCGGAACAGCGTTTTCCGGAAGGAATCCTGCTGTGGGAATTTTTACAGTGTTGTCAGCGGCATCAAAGGAAACGCTTTTGCCGATGTTTTCGGTCACTGTTCCGTCAACAGGGATGTCTGCTGTTCTGGTGTAGGAACATACAACGCTTTCAATGCGGATACTGGATGAATTTCCCCACCAGTAGCCGAAAAGAAGTTCTCCGCCGGCAGAGATATAATCCTGTATCTGGGCGGGAACATCCCATTTTATTTCCCCGTATGTACCTTGCGTAGGAGATGTTATATTCTCCGACTGATACCAGCCCTCATCGGTTGCCGCAGGGCAGTCACCTGTAACGGATATACCGCATCCGCCTTTGAATTCACCGATATTGCTGCCGTCGGCAGAGTATATTGTAAAGGTGAACGATACTGCTTTGTCGCCGTCCTGTATAAGATCTGCAAGAGGAATTTTGATGGTATTGCTTCCCTCGGTGTAACTGATAGTTTTGTTCAGAGTTACCTGTGAACCGCAGGAAGCCGTGACTGTTTCTCTTGGACTGATATGTTCTGTTGTCGATTCTGTGGGAGCATCTGTTTTGGCTGCTGTAGTAGTTACTTCCTTATCTTCCGATGTCTCTTCATCCGATGATTTTTCTGTAACGGAAACCGAAGAATCCTTTGGGGATGATGACGATTTTTTCCCTGAACAGCCTGAAAGTGATGCCGTAATTGCGGTCACTGTAAGAACTGCCATTAATTTTTTTCTCATTCTTAATTTCCTTTCATATCATAATGAACTTATTATATCACTTTTTACCGATAATTGCAATGTTTTATGCCGGTAAAATAAATGTTAATTAATACAATATATTCTCTTATCCGATGAAAGGAATCAAAAACACTTGCATTTTCTGTCGATTTAGTATATAATAAAAATATGAATTTCAGGAGGTCTTATTATATGAAAATAGGTTTTGATAATGAAAAATATCTGAAAATGCAGTCAGAGCATATCAGACAGCGTATTGCACAGTTCGGGGACAAGCTTTACCTTGAATTCGGCGGAAAGCTTTTTGACGACTTCCATGCTTCGAGAGTTCTTCCGGGATTTAAGCCGGACAGTAAACTACAGATGCTTCTCCAGCTCAAGGATGAAGCTGAGATAGTAATTGTCATCAATGCCGGTGCTATTGAGAAAAACAAGGTCAGGAGCGATCTTGGCATCACATATGATGTTGACGTTATCCGTCTTTATAACGTATTTACGAAGATCGGTCTTTACGTAAGCAGCGTGGTACTTACGCAGTATGAGGATCAGCCGCAGGCAGCAGCATTCCAGAGCCGTCTTGAATCTCTGGGTATCAAGGTTTATCATCATTATCATATAAAAGGCTATCCTTCCAATTTAAAGCTTATTATCAGTGACGAAGGTTATGGAAGAAACGACTATATCGAGACCTCACGCAGACTTGTTGTTATAACAGCCCCTGGTCCCGGAAGCGGAAAAATGGCTACTTGTTTGTCACAGCTTTATCATGAGCACAAAAGGGGAGTGGATGCAGGATATGCTAAGTTTGAAACGTTCCCGATATGGAACCTTCCTCTGCGTCATCCCGTTAATATTGCCTATGAATCGGCAACTTCTGATCTCAATGATGTTAATATGATTGATCCGTTCCATCTTGAAGCTTATGGAAAGACCACAGTCAATTATAACCGTGATGTAGAGATCTTCCCTGTGCTTAACGCTATGTTTGAGAAGATATTGGGCGAATCACCTTATAAATCTCCTACGGATATGGGCGTAAATATGGCTGGAAACTGCATTATTGACGATGAAGCAGTGTGCGCAGCAGCAAAGGCTGAAATAATCCGCCGTTACTATATATCAAAGTGCGATTTTAAGAAAGGTCTTATTTCCGAAGAAGAAACCATGAAGCAGGAGCTTTTCATGAAGCAGGCAGGTGTTACAGTTGATGACAGGCGTGTTGTTGCAGCCGCTCTTGCAAAGGAAGAAGAGACCGGAGCTCCGGCGGCTGCAATGGAACTCCACGACGGAACGATCCTTACC
>UQXS01000017.1 GCA_900545125.1 uncultured Ruminococcus sp. | reverse complement strand
GGTGACTCCCTACAGTGTAGGGAGATGTCACGCAGTGACAGAGGGTACGGGCGACTGTCAGGAGCAGCGTACCCACTTTATGTCGCTGATACCGATTAATCAGATGTCAAGATTCTGTGCGAATTTAGCATTTTCCTCGATAAATTTTCTTCTTGGTTCTACGTTATCGCCCATAAGAACAGAGAAAGTCTCGTCAGCTTTAAGGGCATCCTCCATAGAAATACGGACTATCGTTCTGTGTTCGGGATCCATAGTAGTTTCCCAGAGCTGTTCGGGATCCATTTCACCAAGACCCTTATACCGCTGTACTTCGACCTTATACTTTCCGTTGTCGGAAAGTTCGGCGATATACTTATCTCTTTCCTCATCGGAGAAAGCATAGAGTATCTTTTTGTTCCTCTCTACCCTGAAAAGGGGAGGCTGTGCTATATACACGTTTCCGTTTGCGATAAGAGGGCGCATATATCTGAAAAAGAAAGTCAGCAGAAGGGTTCTGATATGCATTCCGTCAACATCGGCATCCGCCATGATGATAACTTTTCCGTAGCGGAGCTTTTCTATGTCAAAATCCTCGCCGATTCCCGTTCCGAGAGCCGTTACCACGGGAGAAAGCTTGTCGTTGCCGTATATCTTGTCTACACGAGCCTTTTCGACGTTGAGCATCTTTCCCCAGAGTGGAAGAATAGCCTGATATGCACGGTTTCTTCCCTGCTTGGCAGAACCGCCGGCTGAATCTCCCTCTACGATATAGACTTCCGTATAACGTGGATCACGCTCGGAGCAGTCTGCAAGTTTTTCGGGCATTGAGGAATTTCCGAAAGCGTTCTTTTTGCGTTCGGCTTCTCTTGCTCTCTTTGCGGCTTCACGTGCTTTGAGAGCTGAAATGCTTTTGTCGAAGATTATCTTTGCCACATCCGGATTTTCTTCGAGGTAATTCATGAGCTTTTCCTGCATCATTTTTTCAATAAACGGCTTGACTTCGGGATTTCCGAGACGACCCTTTGTCTGTCCCTCAAATTCGCACTCCGTAAGCTTAACGGAAATTACGGCAGTCAGACCCTCACGGACATCATCGCCGGAAAGCTTCTCTTTATCCTTGAGAAGTCCCATTTTCCTGCCGTATTCATTTATTACTTTTGTAAGGGCGCTCTTGAAACCGAGTTCATGACTTCCGCCGTCCTTGGTATGAATGTTGTTTGCGAATGAATACAGCGTCTCGTTGTAAGTATCATTGTACTGCATAGCAATCTCGGCAAAAGAATCTCCCTGCATTCCTGATACATAGATAACATCCGGACTAAGCGGCTTTCCCCTGGTGGAATTGAGATATTCTACATACTGACGGATTCCTCCCTCATAGTGAAGTATCTCTTCACGTATATTCTCACTGTCACGCCTGTCCGTGAATACTATCTTTATTCCCGCATTAAGGAATGCCTGTTCACGAAGTCTGTCAAGGAGAGTTTTGTATTCATATATCGTATTTTCAAATATTTCTCCGTCCGCCTTGAACATTACGCTGGTTCCGGTGTCGGACGTATCGCCGATTGCTTTAAGCTCTTCGGAATAATTTCCACGCTCAAACCGCTGGAACCAGACGTGTTCCCCGTCCTTTACCGTAAGTTCGAGCCATTCGGAAAGAGCATTAACGACGGATGCTCCAACGCCGTGGAGACCTCCGGAGACTTTGTATCCGCCGCCGCCGAACTTTCCTCCTGCGTGAAGTATCGTATATACGACGGTAGCTGCGGAAATTCCTTCCTTGTGATGTATTCCTACGGGAATTCCACGTCCGTTGTCTGATACACGGATTATATCGCCTTCAAGTATTTCAACTTTTATCTCCGTGCAGTATCCTGCCAGAGCCTCGTCAATGGAGTTATCCACTATTTCATAGACAAGGTGATGCAGTCCATCCTTACCTGTTGAACCGATATACATACCCGGTCTTTTGCGGACTGCTTCCAGTCCCTCCAAGACTTGTATGTCGTTTTCATCATAGTTGTTGTTATTCTGCTGACTCATTGGTTTACCTCCATTCAGCACCAGTGGTGCCGCTTAATTCGGGACATCAAAATGCTTATTCGGGACGTTGGGGACGCCGTCACCTACTTCCATTCATTTTGATTAAATTTATTATTAATCCAATTCAGAGGATTATTTTCGATATATCTGCATATTTCAATAAATTCCTTTTTATTTCGGATTATATGGTCGTAATATGAACGCTGCCATATTTTTATACCGGAATTTTTTGAAACATATCTTTTAAATGAACCTATAATCACCGATATTGTAGGGGCGGATATCATCCGCCCACTGTCTGTGGGAATATTATCACGCATTATTTCTATAATTAAATGAATATGATCAGGCATAATGCAATATTTAACAACCCTTACATCTTCATAATGCTCACAAATCTTATTTATGGATTCTTCTGCTATTCTTCCTATTTCCGTCTTATATACGATCGGGCGGATGATATCCGCCCCTACGGACATTGGTACCCCTTTTATTTCGCATAAATAAGGTATTTTATCCTTGGTGCATATTGTTATGAAATATAATCCGTTCTGTGAATAATCGTAATTTTTCAGGCGGATTTCTTTTCTCACTGAATATTCTTTTTTCATAATTTTTTTACATCCGGACGGCTTTCCCTGCTATTTTAATACCATGTGTACAGAATCATATCATAGGTATCTCCATCCTTGAAGAAATATGCCTCAGCAGGATTTCCTTTTCTTTCATAAATGACGTATTCATCACATCCGAAAGTTCCCTTATATGAATCATTGTATTTGTGTTTCCCGTCATTAAAATGTTCACCATTTTTGCTGTAAGACCATATGTCTCCTTTACAATATTTTTCCATAAAACCAAGATGATCATTTCCGATATTTTCAATGTGAAGCTCATATCTGGGACCGTCTTTGAAAACTACTTCCTTTTTGTATTTTGTTAATTCCATATCTTTTGTTATTTCGATATTGAATTTATTGCTCATGTAACTGCGGCTCAAACCTGTTAAGAAAAAAAGGTGAAATTCCAGATAAACCAACACTCCGATTAAAATAACCGAAAAAATTATCATGATGATTTTTATAAGTGTTTTTCGCTTTTTTATCATATCATCCCTCCGCCATTTTCCATCCTCTTTCTGAGAGTTGAAGCCAAAAGAGGCGATATATAGACCTTTTCAATGCCATTTCTCACAGTGATAACAAAACTTTTTGGCATTTCATAATTGATGTACACGCACTTTTTTTCTTTTACCGCCCGGTCAAGAAGCAGCTTTGTACATTTTTCTACTGTGGTGTTTTCAAGATCGAATATCCCGATAACATCTCTTATATCAACGGAAAAATCATTCCCAATGTGAAGATACATCTGTTATCCTTCCTCCGCTTATCCGCAGTATTTTTCCCTTTATTTCGGGGAGAAGCGCACTTTCATTAGGCGTCGTCAGAAATACCTGCATATCTTTTATGATATCAAATACAAATCTCTGACGGCTTTCATCAAGCTCACCCATAACATCGTCAAGAAAAACAACAGGAGAATCCTTCGATTTTGTCTTGTAGATCTCTGCCTGAGCAAGTTTCATAACAAGAGCGGCACTTTTTATCTGCCCCTGAGAACCGTAATCCCTTGCGCTGAGTCCGTTTATTTTTATCAGTATCTCGTCACGGTTCACACCGGTATGAGTAGTTCCTGTCCGGATATCGTATTCCGACGATTCCTGTAATTTTCTGTAATACTGCTCATATGCTTCATCGCTGCACGGATGTTCAAAGTCCTGCGGATGAAAAACGGATGATCTGTATTCAAGTTCCATTTCCTCGCTGCCGCCGGAGATAGTCCGGTAAAGGCGGCCGCAGATATCATTTATTCTGGTGATATATTCGTTCCTCATGTAGGATATAAGAGTTCCCTCATGTGCTGCCTGCCTGTCCCATACTTCCAGAACATCTGCTCCGGTGTTCCCCTGCATTATTTCTTTCAGCAGAGCATTTCGCTGATTCATAACTGCGCTGTGCTTGTTTATATGGACAACGAAAACGGGATTAAGCTGTGATGCCGCCATATCAATGAAATTCCGCCGTTTTTCGGGAGCTCCCTTGATAATTTCGGTATCATCCGGAATAAAAGCGATGCATTTGAACACATCAAATAAAGCTCTTGTACCCTTTTGTTTAACGCCGTTCAGGGTTATCTGCTTTGGTGCGGAGGAATTCCTTGTCATTTCAATGCTGATCTTCTGTTCTCTTGCGCCGTCATGTATTTTTATCTTTGAGGACATCCTGTTTCCGCCGATAGTGATATAATCCTTTTCTTTCGAGCCACGGAAGCTCCGGCAGCCGGAGAGAATCCACATAGCCTCCAGCAGATTAGTTTTTCCCTGAGCATTTTTTCCGACAATGATGTTATATTTAAGATCCGGAGCAAAAGAGATTCCGGACAGATTTTTAAATCCGTCTATATCCGCATAAGTGACTATCACTCTACGGTTACCTCCTGACCGTCAAGTGAGACCGTATCTCCGGGACGTATCTTCTTGCCCCTCATGGTGCATACTTCGCCGTTTACGAATACCTGACCGTCCTGTATAAGAGCCTTTGCTTCTCCGCCCGAACCAACAAGGGATGCAAATTTAAGGAGAGCGTCAAGCTTTATGAATTCCGTGGTTATTTTTACTTTTTCCATTTTTACTTACCTCATCGACTGTACTTTTTTAAACCGGTCATCAGTTCTTCAACTGTATCGGCATTACAAGGTAGATGTAGCTTTCGCCCTCCATGGGGAGGATCTCTATTACTTTCATTGCTCCGTTAAAGCGGATTTTCAGTTTATCTCCCTCGGCAGCACGCAGAGCTTCGAGCATCAGTTTGTTGTTGAATCCGATAGTTACCGTTTCCCCGGAAATATCAGCAGATATGGAATCGTTTATTTTTCCTATACCGGTACGGCAGCTTATTTTTACAGTTCCTCCGCCGATCTCGCAGCGGATAGGCGATTTATTTTTTTCGTCAAGCAGCAGAGAACATCTTTCCAGACAGGTCGAAAAGGCTCTTTTGCTGATTATAAGTTCTGTTTTGTATCCGTTCGGGATGCTCAGCTTGTAATTGTGGAAAGCTCCCTCAAGCAGACGTGAAATTACGATTACGTTGTCTATCTGGAAAATGATATGACGGTCGTTGGTGCATATTATACATTCGTTGTCGCTGTCATCCTTGATAAGGGTAGAAACTTCGATAAGAGCCTTTTTAGGCACTACAAAGTGATATTTTTCCTGACATTCCGATTTTTCACATCTGATAGCAAGACGGAATCCGTCGATAGCGACCATATTGAAATTGCCGTCCTCAATGTCGAACAGTTCTCCCGTCATGACGGGTTTGCTTTCGTTTGTAGAAGTGGCATAGCTGGTCTGATTTATCATAGAGCGGAGAACCGACTGTTTTATAGTAAAGCTTCTGTTTGAATCTACAATAGGAAGTTCCGGATATTCCTCTGCTGACATTGCGGAGATACTGCATTCTGTAGCGTCGCATGAAATGTTAATAACAAGATTTTCGTCTATATCAAAATTAATAGCGTCACCGGACATTCTTCTTGTAAATTCGCTGAAAAGTCTGGTGCTTACAACGAATTCTCCCTCGCCCTCGGTTGCGGCATTGATAGAAGTACGTATGCCCATTTCGAGATTATAGGCTGTAAGCTCCAGTTTTCCGGGTTCTATTTTTACTTTTATTCCTTCAAGTGCAGGAATTGTCGATTTTTGCGAAACTGCTCTCGAAACGTTTCCGATAGCTTCGCTGAGTTCTGATTTATTGCAGGTAAATTTCATTATTAGACCTCCGTTTTTACAGCTGTCTCTGAGCAGAGGACAGCTTTTTCAGGATTTTATCCTTTCCGTATATTTTGTGATAAGATAAGCTAAGATAAGAAAAGACAATATTATACTAAGATAAGATAAATATATTTGTTGTTGTTGTTGTGTCGGTGGAAAAGTTTGAACAGAGTTTTTTTCCCTGTATCAAGCCATAAAACCGTCCACAGACGGCTGTTGTGAAATTTTGGACAAATGTGGAAGATCTTTCACTGTCCTGTTTTTCTGTTGAATAAGTTGAAGCTTGTGGAGTTGAAGTGGATGAATTGTTGACAAATCTGTTAAATTGACTTTTTCTGACTTTCAACTTTCAAAAGTCTGTTGATTGTGGAATATTTGAAAATGTTGAATCAGCAAATTTGCTGAGAGAGGTTGTCCCGGTCTTACGGCAATATATGGAAAGATTTTTATAAATTTATATTCCACCATGTTTTCAACATAGTGTGGAAAACATGGTGGAAATACGAATGTTTTTCACTTTTCAACTTAACAGAATTGACATTTCAACAGTACGCTGCACGTACGGCAGACAATGCCGCCAACTTAAGGAACTTTGTTTCTTATACCCTTATCAAAGGTTAATTTATTCTATGGGCATTCACTCTAATTATATTTATTACCTCTTTACGAGGTGATAAATATAATTAATAATGGGTTTCCAAAGGGTGGATTCACCCTTTGGCATGGGTGTGGGGACAGAGTCCCCGCTTAAGTTGTTGGAATTGTTATCCTTATACTTTGCTTTTATCACGGATATTTTTAATTATATCTTCCACGAGAGTACGCAGGGTGGAATCTTTTGCCATTGCGTCTGTAACGCTTGTGACTGAATAAACTATAGTTGAATGATCTCTGCCGCCGAATTCAGTACCTATGGATGCAAGGGGCATCTGAGTTACTTCTCTTACCACATAAATGGCTACTTTACGTGCAATGGAGATCTGAGCCGAACGTTTATTGGAGCGTATATCATCCGGAGAAACGCCGTATACCGTGGAAACTTCGGAAATTATTTTTTCTACAGTGATCGGTATAGGCTGTTCGTCGGTGAGGACGTCACGGATAACGCTCTGTGCCATAGAAATGGTGATCGGACTGCCTGCAAAATGATTGAGAGCTTTAAGACGTGTAACAGCTCCCTCAAGCTGACGGATATTTGATTTCAGGCGGTTTGCCATGAATTCTGCAACTTCGCCGGGCATTTTAAGTTCAAGGAGTTCTGATTTTCTGTTGATTATGGCAAGTCTGGTTTCGTAGTCCGGAGCGGATATATCGGCAATAAGACCGCCCTCAAATCTTGTGCGGAGACGTTCTTCCAGAGTAACGAGTTCTTTTGGCGGTTTATCGGAGGTAATGACTATCTGCTTGCCCTCCTGATGCAGTTTATAGAAAGTATGGAAGAATTCTTCCTGCATACGTTCTTTTTCAGCGAAGAACTGAACGTCGTCTATCAGCAGTATATCGACGTTTCTGTACTTGTCGTGGAAATCAGACATCATGCTTTTGTTGATAGCGTTGATAAGATCGCCGCCGAAAGCCTCGCTGGTAACGTAAACGATATTGAAATCAGGATGATTTTTTCTGACTTCATTGGCAATAGCCGTGATAAGGTGAGTTTTTCCCATTCCGGACGGGCCGTAGATAAAAAGCGGATTATAGTCCGGAACAGCCTTTTCACCGCAGTTTTTTGCAACGGATTTGCTGCACGCCAGAGCAAATTCGTTGGAGCGTCCCTCAATGAACGTATCGAAGGTGTAGTCATAGTTGGCGAATTTGTAAGATTTTTCAAGTTCTGCGTGTTTCCGGTCGAGTTCGGCATCTGTAGGGACGACTATTTTTTCCGGTTCGTCGGAATCGACATTTATAACAATATTTGTATTGAAACCGAGTACATTGTAGAAAGCTTCTTTAAGAATATCGCCGTACTTTGTCATAACAATGTTTCTCTGAAAGTCTGTCTGTATGCTGAAAACAGCGTCTGTGCCGTTAAAATTTTCGGGTTTCATCTGGTCTATCCAGGTAGTGATGCCGATTTCCGGTATTTTTTCGTTTTCGAGACAATATTTTTTTACATTCTCGAAAACTTCCTCAAATGAATTCATGTTGAACCTCCGTTTTTTGTATGTAAGGGAAAAAACGATACTTCCCTATAATAAATATAATATACTAATATTATAACATATCACTGTTGAAAATGCAAGCGCTTTTCGCTGTCAAACTATTAGAAAAAATGCCTTGATTCCACATCTAAATTGACATATTGTTGAAAACTTTGTGGATTTAACATCAATATTGTGAAAAACCGTGCCGTAAGGCTATGCAGAAAGAAAAAATAATTGTTGAAAAGTCATCGGGAATTAGTTTTAAACAAGGTTTTCAAAAGTTTCAACATACAGCCTGTCAACTTTTTAGGCAACACCGGTGCTTTTTAGTTTCCGAAGAGGTCTGTTTCATAAAATTATAAAAAAAAAGCAGATATTTTATTATTATATTGGTAAAAAATCCTAAAATACAAATTTTTTTAAAAAACCGCTTGACATATCCTGCGAATTAATATATAATTTATTAGTGTAATGCGGACATTGGTGTCCGGCATGATATCAATAAACCGGGATGCATTAATGTATCCTTAATATACAAAGCGCAGAGAGGAGGATCTGAATATGAAAAGAACATATCAGCCTAAAAAGCTTCACAGAAAGAAGGAGCACGGCTTCATGAAGAGAATGGCTACAAAGAACGGCAGAAAGGTTTTAGCTCGTAGAAGATCTAAGGGCAGAGCAAGATTAACTCACTGACGACGCTGACCACAAAATCTAAATTTTGTGGTCTTTTTTGTTAGAATGCTCTTTGCAGACAGGTTCTGTGCCGTATTCAGAATAAAGGGGAGTATATGCTTTATACGCAGGTTTTAAATAATAACAGGGATTTTCTTGCTCTTTATAAAAAAGGAAGATATTTTACATCAAAGTATTCGGTCATATACGTAAGACTGAACGGCAGACCATTCAACAGGCTCGGTATTACAGCCGGCAAGAAAGTCGGCAACGCCGTACACAGAAACAGAGCCAAAAGACTTATCCGTCTTGCATACACAGAGGCGGAAATAAAGCTTCCGGTGGGGATAGATATTGTGATAGTGGCACGAAGCTGTCTTTGCGATGTTAAATCTCAGGAATTCTGCGATTACATGAAAAATACAGGCGTCAGGGAAATAAACGGTATCTTCCGCAGACTTGCTTCAGGAAAAGGCAGGGTATGAAATACATAGCTCTTCTTCTGATAAAATTCTACAGAAAATGTATTTCTCCGCTCTTTCCTGCAAAGTGCCGGTATTATCCGACGTGCAGCAGCTATGCCATGACGGCATTCAGCAGATTCGGATTTTTCAGGGGACTTCTGCTTTCTGTCCGGAGAATACTGAGATGCAATCCGTGGTCTCCGGGAGGAATAGACTATGTTCCGGACAAATTCACTCTGAGAACAAGAAAAATGCAGTTTGACGGAATTTCCGGCAGTACCTCCGGCGAAAACGGAGCGGACGGGGATTCCCTTGACGGCAGTGAAACACAGGACAACAATAACGATTAAGAGGGATGAAATTTGAACGTACTTTATGATATTATAGGTGTTCCTTTCGGATACCTTATGCGGTGGATATATATGCTCTGCAATAATTACGCCGTGGCAATTGTTCTTTTTACGGTGGTAACAAAGATTCTGCTTTTCCCCGTAAACTACAAAACACAGAAAAACGCTGCGAGAATGCAGCTTCTCAATCCGAAAATGAAAAAGCTGAGAAAAAGCTTTGCGAATAATCCACAGCGTTTGCAGGAAGAACAGCAGAAACTTTATGTTCAGGAAGGCATAAATCCTATGGGAAGCTGTCTGCCGGCATTTATCCAGATGTTTCTTCTCTTCGGTGTGCTGGACGTTATCTATAAGCCGATAACTCACATACTCGGATTTGCCAAGGATATAAGAGTTGATGCCTGTGCTATCGCAGGAACAAAAATCAAGGATCTGAGATGCGAACTTAACATTATGACGCATCTTTCAAAGCATCCGGGAGATTATATCAGCCTTGGCGATTTTGGCAGCAAAGTTTCGGAATTCACCGAAAAATACACTATTTTTGGTGCAAATCTTGGTAAAACGCCCTCACTGCATCCCGATGTATGGAACAGAGAAGCATGGATACTTGTATGTATCCCGTTCCTTGCAGGTCTGGCGCAGCTCCTCTCATCATTTTACAGCCAGATACATCAGAAAAAAGTAAATCCCGATATGCAGGGCGGAGGATGCATGACATTCATGATGTATTTCTTCCCGATCCTGTCGATCTGGTTTGCATTCAACGTTCCAGCCGGAATCGGTTTTTACTGGATCTGGTCGGCACTTTTCTCATTCATTATAACCTTTGCTCTCAACCATTATTTCACGCCGGAACGAACCGAGGCTATCAACGCAAAGGAAAAAGAAAAAGCACGTATCTACGCTGAAAAACATCCAGAGAAAAAGACGTTTATGCAGAGGATGATGGAACAGCAGGAACTTCTGAATCAGCAGCAGAACGGCGGTCAGAGAAAAAATGACGGCGAAAAGGTTTCAAGATCTGAAATGAATAAGTACAACAGAGACAAGATAAAAGAAGCACGTAAGCGTATGGCAGAGAAATACGGCGATATATACGATGAAAACGATAATCAGGATTAATTTTAAGGAGTTGTTAATATGACTGAGATATTTAAGGCTGCAACAGTAGAAGAAGCTAAGGCAGCAGCAGCAAAAAAATTCGGTAAGGATATCAGAGCAATAAAGTTTGATATCATTGAAGAGGGAAAAAAGGGTGTTTTTGGTTTCGGAAAGAAAGAAGCTGTTGTAAAAGCAGTTTATGAGGAAAAAACTCCGGTTTCCGCACCTGCCGCAAAAGCTCCGGCGGCACAGCCGAAGCAGACTCCTGAAAAAAAGGCAGCAGCAGCTCCTGTAAAAACAGAAAAGGCAGCTCCGGAAATCAAGAAAGAAGAAGTAAAGGAAGCTGTTCCGGCAGAGGAAAAGACTGAGATTCCTGCCGAAAAGACAGACAGTACAGTTAATGAAAATACCGCTGCTCAGGAAGAAGAGTTTTTCTCTCTTGATAATTTCACACCTGTTGAAGAATCAGAAGAGCATCCCAAGGTAAAGCTTGCCAAGGACTACATCACAAGTATTTTCAGTGCCATGGATATTGAAGTTAAATATTCCGTTTATCAGAATGAAACAGGTGCAGTTATAAACATCGAGAGCAGCAGCAACGGCACTGTTATCGGCAGAAGAGGCGAAACTCTTGACGCTATTCAGTATCTCTGTTCCATCATTGCAAACAAGGGTGACAAGGATTATTTCAGAATCACTATAGATTGTCTCGGATACCGCAGCAAGAGAAAGGATACTCTTGAGCAGCTTGCCGCAAAAGTTGCCAAATCCGTCATGAGAACGGGACGTTCGCAGCCGCTTGAGCCTATGAATCCCTATGAGAGAAGAGTTATTCATTCAGCAATTTCAAAGATAGAGGGTGTTTCTTCGAGATCTGTCGGAGAAGAGCCGTACAGAAAGATAATAGTTTCTTCAAACAATCCCAGATATAATAACAGAAGACGTGACAATCGCCGTGACGGCGGCAGAAATGACCGCAGAAACGACAGAAAAGGCGGCGACAGAGAAGTAACAATGGAAAGAAAGTCCGTTAATCTGGAGACAAGTTTTGAAAAGGACTACAAGAGACCAAAGCCGGAGGATAATATAGAGGGCGGTCTCTACGGTAAAATCGAATTTTAAAAAGATTTAATATAATTGGCAGCAGTACATATATCTGTGCTGCTGCCTTTTTAGGAAGTGATATTTTGTCAACTATTGCAGCAATTTCTACTCCGGATTCTCCCGGAGGCATCGCTGTTATACGCATTTCCGGAGAGGATGCGATAAGTACGGCAGAGCGTGTTTTCAGACCTTTCGGGGAAAAAAAAGTCGCTGATATGTCGGGATATACCTGCGCATACGGTATTGCTCACGACTGCGGCGAGAGGATAGACGACTGCATCCTCACGGTTTTTCGTGCTCCGAACAGCTATACAGGTGAGGATACGGCTGAAATTTCGTGCCACGGCGGTATATATGTTACACGGAAGATACTCCGGACGATATTGAAAAACGGTGCTGAAACAGCTCAGCCCGGAGAATTCACAAAGAGAGCGTATCTTAACGGAAAGCTTGATCTTACACAGGCAGAGGCGGTAATGGAGATAATTTCCGCAAAAGGGGAAAGAGAGCTGAAAATGGCTGAAAATCTCCGTGAGGGAGCTGCATTCAGGCAGGCAAAAAAGTGTTCTGATATGCTGATGAGGATTCTCGGCGATCTTGCCGCATGGGCTGATTATCCGGAGGAGGATATTCCCTCTGTTGAACCGGAACAGCTTATCTGTGATCTTGTTGGAGTCAGGGAGATACTTTCGTCGCTGGTGGAGAATTACGACTGCGGACGAATACTCCGTGAGGGAATTTCCACTGCCATTGTGGGCAGACCAAATGTAGGAAAATCAACGCTTTTCAACTGTCTCAGCGGATGCGAGAGGAGTATTGTCACCGATATTGCAGGAACTACACGGGATGTCATTGAGGAAACCGTTGCACTTGGAGATATTGTTCTCAGGCTGTCTGATACGGCAGGAATTCACATGACGGATGATGTTATAGAGGAAATCGGCATTGGAATTGCAGAAAAAACGGCTAAGTCTGCCGAGCTTGTAATTGCTGTTTTCGACGGAAGCTGTACTCTCACCGAGGACGATTTTTCTCTTATTAATAAGATAAAAGATCTGAAATGTGTTGCTGTTATAAACAAATCGGATGAAAAAAATCTTATAGAAGATCAGATAATCAAAGATAATTTTATACATTTGGTATATTTATCTGCTAAAGAAAGTAAAGGAATAGACTGTCTTAAATCAACGATAGAGAATATATTTTCGATAAACGAAGCGACTGTTAATACAGTATCTGCTGCAAATGAGCGTCAGAAGAGATGCATTGATTCCGCACTGGAATGTATAAATGGTTCGATTTCTGCTCTTGATTCGGGAGAAATGCTGGATGCCGTTAATGTGCTTATTGACGAAGCGGAGCAGCATCTTCTGGAGCTGACGGGAGAAAGAGTGACTAATGCGGTCGTTGATAATGTATTTTCAAGATTTTGTGTCGGAAAATAATGTTTCACGTGAAACAATGAAGTGAGGGATATTTTTGAATTATAAAATGGGAGACTTTGACGTTGCCGTTGTTGGTGCAGGACACGCCGGAATTGAAGCTGCTCTTGCATCTGCCCGTTTGGGATGCAGAACGGTGATGTTTACGATTTCTCTGGATCAGATAGCAAATATGCCCTGTAATCCGTCAATCGGAGGTACTGCGAAAGGTCATCTTGTACGTGAGATAGACGCTCTTGGCGGTGAAATGGGCAAGGCTGCGGATAAATGTTTTATCCAGAGCCGTATGCTAAACAGGGGAAAAGGGCCTGCTGTTCATAGTCTGAGAGTGCAGGCTGACAGGGTGATGTATCATGATTATATGAAAAGAACCTGCGAAAAGCAGAAAAATCTCTATATAAAACAGGCTGAGATCTCCGATATCATAACCGAAAACGGAAAAATAACCGGGGTAAGGACATCACTCGGAGCCGAATACGGCGTAAAAGCCGTCATTATTGCTACCGGTACTTATCTTAAAGGAAAGATTCACATAGGTGAGGTATCCTATGAAAGTGGACCGGATTCATCACTTCCAAGCCGATATCTTTCTGAAAGTCTCATAAAGAACGGTGTTGAACTCAGAAGATTCAAGACAGGAACGCCTTGCCGTGTAAATCGCAGAAGCATTAATTTTGATATCATGGAAAGACAAGACGGAGATGAAAATATTGTTCCGTTTTCATTTGAAACGCCTGTTGATGGGCTTTCAAATAAAGTCAGTTGTTATGTGACTTATACAAATAGTAATACCCATGAAGTGATACTTTCAAATCTTGACAGATCGCCTTTATATTCTGGAAGAATTGAGGGGGTAGGACCAAGATACTGTCCTTCAATCGAGGACAAAATTGTTCGATTTTCAGATAAGCCGAGACATCAGCTTTTTGTAGAACCAATGGGACTTACGACCGAAGAGTACTATTTGCAGGGAATGTCGTCATCGCTGCCGGAGGATGTACAGCTTGCTTTCCTGCGGACGATTGAAGGTCTGGAAGATGTAGAGATCATGCGTCCTGCATATGCTATCGAGTATGACTGCTGCGACCCTATTCAGCTTTTACAGACATTGGAATTCAAAAAAATATCCGGATTATACGGTGCAGGACAGTTCAATGGAAGTTCAGGCTATGAGGAAGCTGCCGCACAGGGACTCGTTGCCGGAATTAACGCAGCGTTGAAGATTCGTGGAAAAGAACCGATGCTTCTCGACAGGGCAAGCTCATATATAGGAACGCTTATTGATGATCTTGTAACGAAAGGCTGCTCCGATCCCTACAGAATGATGACTTCACGAAGCGAATATCGTCTGATTCTCAGACAGGATAATGCGGATCAGCGCCTTACTCCGATAGGATATAAAATTGGTTTGATTTCTGCTTTGAGATATGAGAAACTCCAGAAAAAAATTGAAATGACAAACCGTGAATTAAAGAGAGTTTCTTCCTTAAATATTGCGCCCTCACGTCAGCTTAATGAGTTTCTGGAAGAGCATCTGACTGCTCCGTTGTCATCCGGTGTTAAACTTGCTGATTTAATCCGTCGACCGCAGCTTGGATATGATATTCTTGCGCCATTCGACCCCGATCGTCCGGAGCTTTCGGTTGAAGTCAGGGAACAGGTCGAGCTGCAGATAAAATATGAGGGATATATTTCAAAGCAGCTTGCGCAGATAAAAAATATCCGCCGGCTTGAAAATCAGAAGCTGCCGCTGAATACTGATTATAGCAAGGTTTACGGGCTGCGTCTGGAAGCAGCAGAAAAACTGAATAAGGTTCAGCCGTCGTCGATTGGTCAGGCGTCGAGGATTTCCGGAGTTTCTCCGGCGGATATTTCTCTGCTGACAGTCTGGCTTGAACACAGAAAGGGCGATAAAAATGTTTCCTGACTACACATTCTGCTTTGAGGAATTCAAGAAATACGGACTTGAACTCACTGAAAATGTCTATGATAAGCTGAAAATCTACAGCGATTTTCTGATTGAATACAATAATTATGTAAATCTTACGGCGATAACAGATCCGACAGATATACTTTATAAGCATTTTATTGATAGTATTCTTCTGGCGAAATATGGCGGGATTTCCTGCAAAATTTCTCTTATAGACGTTGGTACGGGTGCAGGATTTCCTTCCGTTCCGCTTAAAATTTTTATGCCTGAAATTAAAATCACGCTTCTTGACAGCCTTAATAAGAGGATAGAATTTCTGAAAAAACTTTGTGATAAGCTTGAAATTGAAGCAGAATTTATTCACGGGAGAGCGGAAGATTTTTTCAAAAATGACGAAATATCGGGAAAAATTTGATATTTCATGTGCAAGAGCAGTAGCAAATCTTTCCACTCTCAGTGAGTTTTGTCTGCCATTCGTATCAGTCGGTGGAAGTTTTATTGCAATGAAAGGACCCAGCGAAGATCTATCCGATGCAGCCGGAGCAATAGAGATACTCGGTGGAATTGTTTCACGTGAAACAAATTATGTTCTTGAAAACGAAAATCGACGGATAATACAAATAAAAAAAATATCGCATACACCGACAAAATATCCGAGAAACAGCAGTCAGATCAAGAAGAAACCTCTGTGATTCTGCATTTTTATATCATAATAACCGACAGTTTGCAGATGACTGTCGGTTTTTTTGTGTGGTAATTATTTCCCATTGATGTTAAAATGATAATACAGGGAATAAATGTGATGCATTTATACCGAGTATTTAATCAGAGGTACATAAAATGGCAGGTTTTTTAAATTTTACGAAAGAAAAGTCGATAAATAAGGTAATTGAAATTGAAATAAAGCAGATCATACCCAATCCACATCAGCCGAGAAAATCATTTCCGGATAATGAAATAGCAGCGCTGGCAGAGTCAATATCCCAGAATGGTATTCTGCAACCCCTTTCTGTAAGGCGAGTTGGTGATAAATTCGAGCTTATTGCAGGGGAAAGAAGGCTTAGAGCTGCTAAATTCTGCGGATTGACTGCTGTACCGTGTATTATTCATGAGATAAGCGACAGAAATTCTGCGATTCTTGCGCTTGTTGAGAATATTCAGCGGCAGGATCTGTCATTTTTTGAGGAAGCAGTCGCAATTGAAAAACTGATTACATATTATGGAATGACTCAGGAGGATGCAGCAGCAAAGCTTGGAAAAGCGCAAAGTACCATAGCAAATAAGCTGCGTTTGCTGAGGATAACTCCGGAAGAGCAAAATTTAATAATGAAATTCAATCTTACTGAACGCCATGCACGTGCTTTGCTTAAACTTGCAAGTCCGGAGGAGCGTCTGACGGTGCTCGACAAGATAATCAAGCATAATCTTAACGTAGAAAAATCCGAAAAACTCATCGAGGACTTTATTGGTTTACAGAAAGAAAGAGCAAGTTACAAAAAACGTTCAAAGGTATTTCAGAACGTAAAAATGTTTGTCAATACCATAAATAAGGCGGTTGAAACTATGCAGGCTGCCGGGATATCGGCTGACTCACGGAAAATCCAGAATGAAGATTATATTGAATATCGGGTGAGAATACCGATCCAGAAGAAAAGTTAAGAAATCTTAATTGTTTCACGTGAAACATTTTTGCAGAAAATATCGAAAAATTTCTCTTTTATATTTACAATTACAAAAAAACGTGGTATAATATACATATAATGTATGAAGGGAAAGATTTCATGGGTAAAATAATTGCTGTGGCAAACCAGAAAGGCGGCGTGGGAAAATCAACGACTGTTGTGAATATCGCCGCATATCTGGGTTCCAGGGATTTTAAAGTGCTTTGCATTGATTCAGATCCCCAGGGAAATTCAACCACCGGCTTTGGAATAAAGAAAAAAACTGTAAAAGCGACGACATATGACGTAATAACAGGGAAAACCAGGATTCAGGATGCCATTATCCACACGGAATTTAAAAACGTATCTATAATTCCGGCTACGGAAGATCTTGCCGGATGCGAGGTGGAACTTGTCAACTACGAAAACAGGGTAAATCGTCTTAAAATGCAGCTTCTTACCTGCAAGCTTGACTATGACTATATCCTCATAGACTGTCCGCCTGCGCTCGGAACGATAACCATTAACAGTCTTGTTGCCTGTGATACGATTCTTGTTCCAATGCTTGCGGAATTTTATGCGCTGGAGGGACTTTCACAGCTTGTAAACACGATAAAAATAGTAAAAAATAATTACAATTCGTCAATTGATATTGAGGGAATCCTTTTCACAATGTTTGACGGACGTCTGAATGTTGCAAATGAAGTTGTTGCAGAGGTCGAAAAATATTTCCCGAATAAGGTCTTTAAAACAAAAATTCCGAGAAATGTGCGTATTTCCGAAGCTCCAAGCCATGGAAAACCCGTTATGTATTACGATAAAAGCTCGAAAGGTGCTGAGTCGTACGAGCTGCTTTGTCATGAGCTTCTTGGCGAGGCAATGGAGCTTCCTCAGAAAAAGAGAAGAGGAATTTTTACATTCAAGAAATCGTAAGAAAGGAAGAAAAGTATGGCTATAGGAGGTTTAGGAAACGGTCTTGATTCGCTTTTTAACGATAATACAAGCGATATTCAGGTAAAAAAAACACTTCGTATTTCCGAAATTGAACCAAATCGCAGTCAGCCGAGAAAAAATTTCAGCGATGAGGCAATATCTGCACTTGCTGATTCAATTCAGGAGCACGGAATTCTCCAGCCAATTCTCGTCAGACCCCTAAGTACCGGCGGATATCAGATAGTTGCCGGAGAGAGAAGATGGCGTGCGGCGAGAATGGTTGGTCTTGATGAAGTTCCGGTGAACATCAAGGAACTTTCAGACCTTGAAACCATGCAGATTGCTATTATAGAAAATCTACAGCGTGAAAATCTGAATCCGGTGGAAGAAGCAGCAGGATATAACGAACTCATCGAGAATTACGGCATGACGCAGGACAAAGTTGCAAAAATGGTTGGCAGATCAAGATCTGCTGTTGCCAATGCAGTAAGGCTGCTTGCTCTTCCGGAGCGTGTACTCAAAATGCTTGAAAAAGGCGATTTATCGGCAGGTCACGGCCGTGCGCTGCTTGGATTTGAAGATGATGAGGAACTTCTCACGGCAATGGCAGTCAAGGCATCGGACGGCGGACTAACAGTTCGTCAGGTGGAGAAAGCCGCACAGAAATATGCTGCTTCGGAAGAAGATATCCCCGAAAAAAGCAACAGGAAGATCGACAATTATTTCAAGGAGATGGAACTTTCCCTTAATGAGACGCTTGGCAGAAAGGTCAAAGTGGATTACGGAAAGAATAAGGGTGCGCTTATACTGGAGTTTTACGATAAAGAAGATCTTGCATCAATTGCAAAAAAACTCACAGAAGAATAAGTTAAATATTTCCCAATAAAATAAAGGAGTTAGATTAAAATGATAGATATTAAACTTATCAGAACAAATCCGGAAATCGTAAAGGAAAACATTAAAAAGAAGTTTCAGGATGAGAAACTTGAACTGGTTGACAAGGTTATTGAACTTGACAAAACATATCGTGAAACTAAAGTTGAATGTGATAGTCTGAGGAATCAGCGCAAGGTAAAGTCAAAGGAAATCGGCGGATTTATGGCAAAGGGTCAGAAAGAAGAGGCTGAAAGAGTCAAGGCAGAGGTTGCCGGTATCGGCGCAAAGCTTGCTGAAATGGAAGAACTTGAAGTAAAGCTTGAGGGTGAGATCAGAGAAATAATGCTGGTTATTCCGAATATCATTGACGAGAGCGTGCCGATCGGAAAGGATGACAGCGAAAATGTAGAGGTAGAGCGTTTCGGCGATCCGTTCGTGCCCGAATTTGAAGTGCCTTATCATGTTGATATCATGGAAAAAGTTAACGGAATTGATCTGGACAGTGCAAGAAAGACAAGCGGAAACGGTTTTTATTATCTTTGCGGCGATATTGCACAGCTCCAGTCGTGTATACTTTCTTATGCAAGAGATTTCATGATAGACAAGGGATTTACTTATTATATTCCGCCTTTTATGATTCGCAGCGACGTTGTTACGGGCGTTATGAGTTTTGCTGAAATGGAGGGAATGATGTATAAGATAGAGGGCGAGGATCTTTATCTTATCGGCACAAGCGAACATTCTATGATTGGCAAATTTATTGATACAATTATCCCTGAAAGTGAACTCCCGAAAACACTCACAAGCTATTCACCGTGTTTCAGAAAGGAAGTTGGAGCACATGGAATTGAAGAAAGAGGCGTTTATCGTATACATCAGTTTGAAAAGCAGGAAATGATCGTTGTATGTAAGCCGGAGGATAGTATGGATTGGTTCCATAAGCTTTATAGTTATACGGTTGAATTTTTCCGTACGCTTGATATTCCTGTACGTACGCTTGAATGTTGTTCAGGAGATCTGGCTGATCTTAAAGTGAAGAGTATAGATGTTGAGGCGTGGTCGCCAAGACAGAAGAAGTATTTTGAAGTAGGAAGCTGTTCAAATCTTGGTGATGCTCAGGCAAGACGTCTGGGAATAAGGGTAAAAGGAGCTGACGGAAATAAATATTTTGCGCATACGCTTAATAATACGGTAGTTGCTCCGCCGAGAATGCTTATTGCGTTCCTTGAAAACAATATCAATGAGGACGGAAGTATCAGAATACCTGAAGCTCTCAGACCCTATATGCGTAAGGACGTTATATCAGTTCCAGTGAAAAAGTAAAAATCGGCGGTATGGGCTTTAATTGTCCATACCGCTTTTTTTATCAGCTTCTTTGGCAGCGGTGCAGAGACACATTGTGAAAGCTCCTATAGTACCGCCGAGCATAGTTCCAAGGATAAAATTAATCATAAAAACACCTCCCTTTTATAGTATGCACAGAAAAGGGAGGTGTTAAACATTTTGAAGATTAAGCTTCGATCATTTTGATTATATCTTTTTTCTCACGATATCCGACTGTCATGTTGTGGATTGCACCGTCCTTTACAAGCACGAGCATCGGAATGCTCTCACAGCGGAAAGCAGCCGCAAGTTCAGGCTGTTCATCGACGTTTATTTTGCCGACTTTTACCTTGCCGTCGTATTCGTCGGCGATTTCTGAGACGATTGGTGAAAGCATCATGCATGGACCGCACCAGCCAGCCCAAAGGTCGAGCAGAACAGTACCCTTATAATTGCGTACTTCATCGTCAAAATTTTCTTTTGTGATAGTAATTTCGTTCATATTAATCCTCCAGTGATTTGTAGTACAGCATACAGTGACAATAGCCCTCAAATTCAGGGTCGGCTATCTGGTCACGGAATTCCTTGCACATACACTTGTTTTCCGGTATTTTTGCAAGACGGCACGGGCAATATCCGTCTTTTTTTTCAAGACCGTCTTTGATTTTTTTAACAATTTCTTTGTCAGGATTTAAAGTTACTTTCATATTCACCTCATAAGTTCGGCAGCCATTTCTTCTATCTGCTGAATATTTTCAGCCTTAACGCCTGCCTTGACCGTTACGGTTGTATCGAGCCATGTAATATTCTTGGATTTTTCAAACATAGTTTTCATTACTTTTGCAGCTGTTGGAGCCCACGCACCGTTTTCGATAAGACCGATAGTGCGGTTCTGATAATTTCTTTCAGTAAGATTTCCGATAAATTGTTTCATAAACGGGAAAATATCGGCATTGTAGGTAGTTGTTGCAAGAACAAGCTTTCCGTATCTGAAAGCATCTTCAACGGCTTCAGCCATATCCTCACGGGCAAGATCGCAGAAAACGACTTTAGGGCATCCTTTTTCAATGAGTTTATCACGGAGAATTCCGGCTGCCTTTTTAGTATTCCCGTAAACTGAGGTATATGCGATCATAACTCCCTGCGATTCAACGCCATAGCTTGACCATGTGTTGTAGAGATCAAGATGATAGCCGAGATTTTCGGTAAGAACAGGGCCGTGGAGCGGACAGATAATGCTTACATCAAGCGCAGAAACTTTTTTCAGAACGCCCTGAACCTGAACGCCGTATTTTCCGACGATACCGAAATAGTAGCGGCGAGCCTCGCAAGCCCAGTCCTCGTCGGTGTCGAGAGCACCGAATTTACCGAAAGCGTCGGCAGAGAAAAGAACTTTAGCCGTGCTGTCGTAAGTGAACATTACTTCCGGCCAGTGAACCATGGGAGCGAAGATAAATTTAAGTTCATGATTTCCGAGAGAAAGGGTATCGCCGTCCTTGACTTCTACAGTTTTGCCGTCAATGGAGATGTTTTCAAAGAACAGTTTCATCATATTGAAAGTCTTGGAATTTCCGACTATTTCAGCATCGGGATATTTTTCCATAAATTTCATAATATTGGCGGAATGATCGGGTTCCATATGCTGAACGATAAGATAATCGGGAGTTTTACCGGCAAGGGTTTCTTCAAGATTTCCGAGCCATTTATCGCCGAAATTTGCATCAACGGTATCAAAAACCGCAATTTTCTCATCCATGATAACGTAAGAATTGTAAGCCATTCCGTTCGGAACGTCGTACATTCCCTCAAACAGGTCGATTTCATGGTCGTCCACGCCGATATAATAAATGTCCTTAGTTATATTATTCATTGTTTTTTTACCTCTATTCTTTAAGATAGTTCAATTATACCATATTATGGATAATAAAAAAAGTGGCAATTGCAACAAATATTTATGTTGATGTTTGTTGAGTAAAACAACAATTCTGTTTACTCAGGGTAACAAATGCGATTTTCTGGAAATTTTGCGTTATAATAATAATGGATTATTTTCATAGGATGTGAATGATATAGATACAGTCGAAATATTTACAGACGGTGCTTGCAGTGGAAATCCCGGACCGGGCGGATACGGAGTAGTTCTCAGATACGGAAGCGTGGAAAAGGAACTTTCCGGCGGAGAAAAAGCTACAACAAATAACCGCATGGAGCTTACCGGGGTTATAAAGGGACTTTCGGCTTTAAAGCGGCCATGCAGGGTGATACTTACTACGGACAGCAAGTATGTCTGTGACAGTATAAATAAGGGATGGCTGTACGGCTGGAAGAAAAAAGGCTGGATAAAATCCGATAAAAAACCGGTTCTGAATGTTGATTTGTGGGAACAGCTATTGCCGCTTCTTGAAAAACACGAAGTAACGTTTAACTGGGTCAAGGGTCATGCCGGACATCCGGAAAACGAACGCTGCGATAAACTTGCAGTAGAACAGAGAGATTTAATGTCAACAAGTTAAGTGGGATATG